>NZ_JAVKEA010000023.1:0-14819 GCF_040221695.1 Coleofasciculus sp. E2-BRE-01
TGAATGGTGGTAGGTGTGAGGTTTTTTCGCCTCCAACAGACAATTCCATCCTGACACCCGACACCCGACACCCGACACCCGACACCCGACACCCGACACCCTTGCTCAACCGAGCTTTCACCTTAAGTTGACACCAATGGAGTAAGACATATCCCCCCGTCCATCCCATCAGATAGATAGAACCGTCATACCCCAGAAACGAAATCAACCCCGCCATGGAAATAAACGACGCCGCTGACATCCAATCAGCGGCTGTAGCTGCACCGTTAGCGATAGCGGGGACACCCTGAGAGGCGACAAAAAAACCTTTAGTATCTTTTACCCGCGAGTGCCAACCAATATAGGCATAGACAATAAAAGAAAGTATTACCAATACACTTGTCCAAGCTTCAACTGACATCATGACTCCTCGTTATCGTTTCCGGGGTGGTGATTGCGGTATTTACGTTCCAATTTATCCATCTGAATAGCATAGATAAAAATTAACACCACAAATACATAAATTGATCCTTGCTGTGCCATCCAGAATCCCAAGGGAAGTCCACCCAGTTTAATCGTATTCAAGGGTTGTACCAGCAGGATACTCAGGACAATTGACACCAACGCCCAGACAACGAGCAGATTCCGAATCAGCGCTTTATTCGCTCGCCAGTACTCTCGATTTTGGTGATTGGTCATTGATTGCCTTCTCTAAGTAGAGATGTAGATTATTTTCAGATCGTTGGCAAATTCTATCACAGTTTGGCAACCCTCTCACGCCAAATCCTCAACCCATCACTGTTAATTTTTGTTAGTTAGTCCTCTTGAGTGAACTGAGGGACACAGAACAGATCCCCGACTTCTTCAAGAAGTCGGGGATCTTGCTTAGAATGCGTAAGTCCTACAACCGTTAGAAATACTCCGCAGAGAACTGAAGGAAACAGCTTTGTGCTTCTTTGATTAAATTATAGTAGCTTGAATTGGATTTAAAATTGATATCATATTTCTCCCTTAAATAACATTTGATCTTCTCTAAACCCTGATTGTCGTTTTTGTTTAACCAATTTATTACATCTTGCTTCTGCTGTTTTGTCAAATAACCGCTAGAGCCTTTGTAAGATAATTTAAGCCCTTCTAGTCCAGATTCTTTAAACCGCTTATTCCATTTACTGATAAACCCATTCGATACATTCAAGTAATTCGCAATCGAGTTATAACTCAATCCTTGAAGAGTTAATTTAACCACCATCGCTCTTTTTAACTCTCTTGGCTCTGAATTATTTTTAATCCACTGATCTAAGGCTTGAGTTTGTTTTTTTATATGTTTATATTTCATATAGGATTTGATTCAATCACTGCGGCTTGAACTTGACTAAATCAAGAATAACAGTTAATTTTGAATCGAAACATACAGAAAAATTCCTAAAAATTCCTGACTTTATAATCAGCCTTGAACTGCACTGCACAATTCGTTAATTTTGTCAATATATAAAAAGTGGTGATTTTGGCGAAAACTTCGTCAATTCTGATTCTTATCTCCAGACGCACCATGCATGGCACATCCAGAATAGGTTCCTCTGCGGTTACTCACTCTCACTGCCTGCGTCTTGACACTTGATGATGCGATCGCGAAAATAGTACCGATACAAATCACAACTTAGCCTCACCTGGTTTCCCTCAAGATGCACCAGTCCCATACTGTGCAGCTTAAACCCTTGCACCTGTTCCACCTCAATCGATTCAGTGGTGCTAAGAACTTGGTTAAACGCCGTCGCCAGTTGAGAATTATGTTGCAGCGTCCACAAATGTCGATGCAGATGGTTGGCATAAATTCCCGTCTCCGTTGCGGCTGTTTTCAGGATCTCCTCAAAGGTGAAATCCTGTCTAGCTAAATGGTACAATGTCAGCCGTACCAGATAAGGATGACCCCCGACAAGTTGCATAAGCTGAGTAATTTGATCCGCTTCTAACCTCAATTCATGACGCCAAGTCAAATCTTGCACCTGTTCCCAACTCAGGGCTTCTAAATCAACGCCTAACCCAACATTAAACGGAGACTGATTGATATCTAAAGGCACATAGACTTCGGTTGATTGGATGAGTATCAGGCGTAACCGTTGCCAAATTGGATCAACTTTAGCTTGTTCATGCCAAGAGCGCAATAGGGTGAGAAATTCTTGGACAATGTTCACCTGTTGAAAAATCAGGCTTAATTCTTCTAAAACCAAGACAATCGGATCATCAATTTCGGCTAAAATATATTCTCGAATATAGAGAGCGCAGCTCATCTTACTGCCCAAATCTTCATCCCAATAGTCATTGAGCCTCGACTTTAATTTTAATTGGCGAGTCAAGCTGGCACATAACCAACGCAACATCTTATTTAAGTCGCTAATCACCGTTTCTTCGACTTGCTGAAAATCTAAAACGACTGTTTTATAATTATTGGCGATACCACGACTGAGTAAGCGATTAACTAACGAGGTTTTGCCAATTTGCCTCGGTCCTTTAATTCGGATCAACGTGCCAGGTTTAAGCAGTTCCCGATAACATTGGGCTTCGTAGGGAACTCGCTCGATATAAAAGAGAGAGTTTAAGGGAACACTGCCATCGGGCAATTCCAGGTCAACGGATGGCAAGATAGTCTGATCCGATGGTAAAATAAGCGGATTGGGTGAGTCATTCAGGTCATCTGAACAATCAGAACAACCTGTTTCTATCGATGATAGAGTGTTATTAATAACAGTTTGAAATTTAGGTTGATTTTGATCCAGCAGTTGCCGTTCTAGGGCAGAGCGAACAGTGGTCTTTGTTACTTTTTCCCCTAGTCCTTGGGACAGCAGTTTCCATAACTGAGGCGCAACCGATTGCTTAATATAACTTTCCGAATACCCCAACTCGTGAGCCATTTGGTCATAGTTTTTCTTCGTCTCTTGCCATGATTCCCGCAGAATGAACCGTTGCAGATCATTCAGATGCTGCCCAGTCTTGGTATAGACTAAGGCGTCGGCTAATTCTACAATGTCTGCACTTGCGCTCATATCCGCGATCGCTAATGAGTATCATCCCCCAATTCTAATCCTTATATCGGATTTAGTGGAACGTTATAGCTGTTGCCTACTCGCTGCCCTTGAGAAGTTGACAGACAGATCCCCGACTTCTCCAAGAAGTTGAGGATCTTGCTTAGAAGACTGTACCTCAGCTTAATAGTGCTTAACAAAAAAAAGCCAGTCCGGTTGTCCAGACTGGATGTTTCAGAAAGTCATTCACCAATTGATGTCTATGCGTTGTTCGAGAAACCTCTAGGGCATCGGTCAAGAAGCCGGTTTTTTTTCGGTGAAAGGTTGATATTTTGTCATCCTCACGAGAAATCCGGTTTCTAGGAATACTTGAGAAAAAGAGAGCGAGTAGAGAGTTGACTCAAACCCTATAGTATCCGTTACACACATTAATAGAGTTACATATTAATTACGGAATTGTAAATATATAAAACTTCATAAAAATTGAGTAGTTATTTAGTAAACTTTTGTACTATCCATAAATTTAAAATTTTGTCAATACATAAAAATTCAGCAATTTAACCCTTGATATAGCGTAGGGTGGGCAATGCCCACCAGCCTTAATTCAACCCAATTCCCCTAACGCTCCTCGACGAATAATTTCCGTCACTTCCGTCGCCATCCTAGCATCCAATTCCACCACCTCACGCTTCGCATCCCTGGGTTCTAAACGCTTTGCTCCCTTTAATGCCATGCTAAACGTCACCAACTCTGGCACACCCATTGTACTGGGTTGAATAAACTGAACCAGCGCCACATAAACCGCTTCCGCCCGATTCCGGATTTGAGTTACACCATTTCCCAGTTTAGAAATAATCACCGGAGAACTAATTTTATCCTGCAAATCTAGTGCATCTAATGCCACATCCGTTAAACGTGCCGCATCTGCACCCATCGCCCGAATCACCGATTCTAAACTATGCCATTGGGCACCCGGTAATCGTGAGGATTGGGGGATGTGATAATGCCAACCCAACATCGAGATCATGCGGGTTAAATCATAAGCCGTAATCGTATTTTCGCCGCAATGTCGTTCTGATACGCCGTTGAGAATAACATTTCGGGGACGCCACCATGCTTGAGGGGGTTGCGTTGATAATTCGGGTTCTGGGATAAACGGTTCTTCGCCATAGCGTCCCGTGAAAATCAAGACTTGATTTCCCGTCATACTTTTCAGCCAATTCTCTAACTCGGTGGGAGTCGAAAATTGCTTTAACATTGCCGCTAGGGAGTTGGATGAAGCAATGCGATTGTCGTAGGATAGAATGTCTTTAAGCACATCCTGGAACGAGAACTCTCGGTATTGTCCGCTTAAATCTCTACCTCGAATCAGGCAGTTATCAATATCGGTTTGAAAGGCGTTGGTATTGCTGCGAGAGACGACATTGAGAATGGGGATAATTTTACTACTACTCCAAAACTCGGTTTTACTCAGCGCATTTCTGCCGAGCCATTTGGTCTTGAAGTCTCCGTTGACAAAACTGCCGACACAGAGACAGGCTTCAGTAATCTCTGGATGCAAAAAGCTTAAGCCTTGGTCATCAATATCGGGGAGTTTTCCAACGGAGGGGAAGGAGTGGAAGTGGGCAGTATCTTTGGTGACCGAAACCAAAGTTTTGCCATCCGGTTTCTGCATCAGACGGGCGGCATAGTCTTTGAGTTGAGTTTTGTAGGGAGAGGTGTCAATTCCTTTATAAAATAGGGCGGGTTCGTCAATGGTTCCTTTAACGGATTCTTTTAAGAAGGTTTGATAAATCGTGTCTTTATTTTTGTCTTTGAGCGAGGGAAGAGGTTTGGGTTTTTCCGGCAGGAGTTTTTGCGCCCAGCCTTTGCTAAATTTCCCACTGTCCATGTTATTCAGGTAAACCGATTGACTGAAATCAGTCATTGCCTGTTCTGTCTGGTTGCCATAGGCGCCATCCAGCCAGGAACCACCGGGGTAAAATCCTAAGCGATTCAGTTGAGTTTGGATTTGCTTGACTAATTCTGGGTCAGTCTTGAGGGTATCTAAGTGAATTACGATATCGTGATGGATAATATCGGTGAGTTTCATTAGGGTATTGATTAAGGGATTTAATTTAACGATGAGTTATTATAACCTAAGTTGCTAACTTCTTTAAGCTGTCAGGAATTTAAACCTATCCTGTAGGGTGCGTTAGACATTTGCTTGGGTTAATGTGAAAAATAACTTTGGATTTGTGCGCCGTAACGCACCGTTCTCAGTTATCTAAAAAAACAAAAAAAAGGAGACAAGCTTTTGGCATTCTCCTTTTACGCTATTTTATTTATCCGGTTAAGTGACAATAACCTGATTATCTTCTATCAATAACAGCGGCTACCGCAACGACCACTGCCATAGCAGCTACCGCATGGATTGTAACTACCAAACTGAGGACGATAACCACCACAACCAGAACCCACTGGGTTACAGGGACGAGTACAGCCCCCATAGCATCGAGTGCGATTACAACAATTCCAGCTCATAATGAATTGACCTCCGTTTATCTTCTAACAAAGTTTAACATGATCGACAATGAAATTTTAATTCTAGACTAGAGTCCAGAATCATTTAAATCATCAACAAGTCCACCAGACGTAGCTAGATTTGCCGTTGATGATTTTTCAGGCAGAAAATCTGAATCGCAAACAATGCTCTGGGTGATAGCACGAGCCAATTGCTTCGCTTTCACATTGTTCTTGGTTTTTGAATCCCCGCAAACATAGATAGATGAGAGGAACTTTGCCTCGCAGAATGTATTACACTCAACGGTGGCTTCGTATTCTAGCTGTTCCACTTCGATATGGGAGTGAATCTCGCAGCGGTAACAGGTACTCTCCTCGCCTTTACCGATACGTCCTGCTTTCACCTTCGCCGAGTCAAAATCGATAGTGCTGTGATTACTACACAGAACGAGTGCTGGGGCTACCGAAGGAGACAAATAACACTGATCAACGATTAAGTGTGAAAAGCCTGTAACCATCACCGAAGCGATATCGATACCTGACACATGGACAAATGAGTAAAAAGCCACTGACAGTCCATATACCGCTTCTTCTTTGAGAACTTTGACCTGTACAGCTCCAGGATCGTCAGGTTCACCAACTAGGTAAATCTGTCGGGCAGCTTGACCGTAGATTTGTATGGCATCATAGGTTCCGGGAGCTAGCTTAACATACAGGTCAAACCGCTCACCGAAATCACAGTTATTATTTGCCCAAACGACAGCATAATCGGCAGAGGCAAAAGGCTTTGCTTCCGTTCCATCACCAGTTTCGTCGGAACCGTTGGGAGAAACGTAGAGAAGCAAATTGTCGGTTAAAAACTTCCGACTATCTGTTGGAACTGTTGCGCTTGCGACCATTTTAATTTAACTCTCCTTACAAAACACCGAGAGACTCTGAAACGGGAACGGGTAAGTGCCTGTTTCAGTTATGGAGTGAATCTAAATGATTTGAAAATTGATAGGGCGGAAAAGCTTGCTAGATAAGGCTTTCCATCCCACACCTATTTCACAACTGATTTAGACGAATCTATGAATTTTGATCGTGAATAGATTTTGCCATATTGCTGCCAGAGGTTCCGGCGTTAATAGGCTGTCTCGTTATTTACGATTCGTCAAGGATAACTGATTAACGGTTCAGGTGTCAATATAGAAAAGTTGGTAAAAATTCAGGAGTTTTTATCGCCAGACAAGGCAGACTGCTTAAATTAATCCTTTTGTCAATACATAAAAAGTGTGGAGTTTTTTAGGCACATTGCTGCATTTCTACTCAACGATGTCAGTTACAGACGGGATACTAGGACTCACGCTATTTTTAGTCTCGGTTTAAATCTTAGCATTTCTGTCTTGAGAAGGGTACGATAATATCGTACCCCTACGCAATTAATAACTTCTGAGAAAGGGTAGGGGTACGGCAGTGCCGTGCCCTCTGACCAATTGGTGAGTCTTCTTGGACTAGAATATATATTGATTGTCGAGGAAAGTCTTAATTTGGAACGAGTTGCTTCAGTTATCCAAACTGCCAAATTGCCAATTCTCTACCTACCTTTAACTTGGCATTATCACCGAATGTAAACATCCTTTCCAGATGCGGTTGCTCTTTTATCGTGCAAACAACCTGGCAAATTTGATACCTGGGTGCAACGTTCTGAGATACTTGTACAGTAAAACTATCAGAACGATAGATCGTCATATCTCCTACGCCAGATGAGTGATAGCCAAAGGCTCGAAGCAGTAATGCGAGTTCCTCATGTTCCGATACAGTCAATTCAAGATGAACGTCTGATATGTCCTCAAATAAAGACGTTTCGCAAGTATCCAGGGTTTTCAGATACGCCGCACGGTCAAAGCAACCCGCAGGGGTGAGTTTGATGTTTTTATAGTCTAAATAATCCTGATGAAATTCCATTAACCACGCAGCGAAGGCTTCTCTCTCTGATGGGTTGAGCGTCAAGTAATGAAACCAGGGGATTTTGCCATATTCGGTTTGACGAACTTGCAAATCAGAAAACGTTTCTTTGGCGCTTAATCCTCTTAGTTTTTCCGCTACACTATCAATCTGTCCAGTTTGTTGAGTATTGAACCCCATACCCGAAAACCCTTGCTTCAATCCTTCAGCACCTCCTGGAGGAAAAAGTTCAAGATAGGCATAGTTTCCCCTGAGATAAATTCCCGACCAACTTTCTGTATCCGTTTCTACAGTATCTCTGGATACTGTACAGAATGATTGGCAAATGAACTCAGATTGGGCGATTGATTCTAGGGTTTCTGTGTCGAGCGTCACATATAAATGGTTAAATTCTATTCCCATAGTCTTACTGATTAATCTCAATCCAAGTTGCATTCTATTATGTTGTAGGCGGTACTGGGTTGGACGTTAGCAGAGGTGAGGGGGGTGGTATCAGCCGTAGGTTGGGTTTCGACTTCGCTCAACCCAACAGTAGATGTCTCAAGGCTAACTTCACTGTCTGTGATATTGACTTCAGCAGAAGAAGCAGGGAGTGCAACGGAAGCAGAGGGGGTTATGGCAAGGTGTTCAATACGGGTAGTTTGCTCGCCTGCAAACGAAATCGTCACCGAAGACCCAAACAACAGCCCCATCGCGCTGGGGAGATTGACTTTACCACGTAGGCAACGTTCCGGTTCATCAGTGTCATCCGGCGTACAGGGAATCGCGGTATTCAGCAGTGCCGCCCGAATTGCTTCGGCATCAACGGGTTTGCCCTGTTGGAGTTGCAGGCTCATCAGTAAGCCACATAACCCCGTCATTACAGGTGCTGCCATACTCGTCCCCTTGAGGCGGACGGGTTCCTCGTTGGCGGGTTGCGCTCCCAGGATTTCGCCCCCCGGTGCCATGATGCCTTCCAGGGCATTATTGCCGCCCCAGTTACTGAATTTATAGGGTGTACCGTCGGGTTTGAGTGCACCGACGGAGAGGACTCCGGGGAGAGAGGCTGGCATACACCAGCATTCCCCTTTGTTATTTCCGGCGGGTGCGACAATAAGAATGTTGTTGTCTTGACATTTTTTCAATGCCTGAAGTAGCAGTTCTTCCCCTTCACCGCTTTGAGTGGGGCGGCAGGCAGCACAGTGGATGATGTTTGCACCCAACTCCAGACCGAGTTCAAAGGCACGAGCCAAGCTGAGGGGTGAGATAAATTCTTCATCAGTACCCGTGGTATTTAGGGGCACATTAATCACGCGGCAGCGAGGGGCAAGTCCAGGAGAGGGGGTGTTTTCCTGCCCAACGATGGTGCTAGTAATATGGCAGGCGTGGTTATCGCCGTGAATCCGCTTGAGGAGGGATTCAGGGAAAGCCGCTTTTTGGGCTTCGGCTTTTTGGTCTTTGTCGAGGTCGTCGTTATTGTCGATTTCTTGGAATTTGAGATAAGCCTCTGTCGGCACAGGTTCGGCGGGCGGATGCCAATAGGGAAAGACTTTGGAGATTTCTGCTCCTTCAAAGCAGGAGAGGGTATGGTCGGGGTTGCCGTCGAGGATGACGATGGTAATACGCGGGTCACCGAGAGTTTGATTGCGGAGGTCGGCGAGTCCGGGGATGCGATCATCGAGATCGTGGGGATGGAGAACGGGAGAAGCGGAGGGGATAACGGCTGTAGGTTGGGTTTCGACTTCGCTCAACCCAACAGAAACTTCGCTCAACCCAACAGAATCAGATTCAACTTCGGTAGTTTCAATCTCTGCATCTAATTCGGAAGGGTCAGTGTTTGCTTCAATCGCTGATTCTTCTTGACTCATCTGGCTAGAATCAGATTGAATATCGCTCGCTTCAATCGCAGATTCAGAAGCGCTAATATTATCCGCTGCTGAATCTTCTACCCCACTTGCCTCAATGTCTCCATTGGGCAGTGACCCCAACATAAATTCGCCCACTGAGGATTCGACCACATAATCTAACCCCGTGGCTTTGGCAAAAGCGTCGCTATCTCCAGCACCCAACGCACAGGGAGCCAGTCCCATATTCGTCGCTACTAAATATAAATTTTGATATAGTACGCCAACGTGCTTGAGTACCAGTGCATAAGCCAAAGCGCGATACTTGCGAAATAGTCGCCCGAAACGAGCCGAAATCACTAATAAGACTTGGGGTACCCCTTGTTCACCACTGGACTGGTGAGCATCCTTAAGTAGAGCTTGGATATCGGCTTCAGCGGCATCGATTTGAGCCAGTTGGTGATTCAGGGGGTCGTAGTGGTAAAGTCCCGGTTTTATGCCTTCACAACGGCGCACTACTGGATAAATTTCCAGTTCGTACATTGCGCCACCACTAGGATAGGGACGGCGGCTGAGTTCACCCCTAGCACCATGCCGCCGTCGTGGGGGCGTTGGTAGGCAAAGCGGGAGAGGCTGACGCTGGCTTTAGTCCAGTGGGGAGTATCCAGGTTGAGTCGCGCTCCTTCTACCATCGGGATCGCGATCGCTAACGGTAAAACTGAATAATGCAGCCAGCCTCGTTGATCAAGCTGTTGTAGGGTCATGGCGAGCGCTTCCCCGGCTGACTCACCTTCCTGTGCGGATAGGGTTTGGGTCAGTCCTTGCTGGGTTGCAGTTCCGGCTTGCATCAGTGCGATCGCGTCTTCCCATCCGGGTCCGGTTGATACCGAGATTGTCCCCATCCAGGGGAGTTGATTTCCACTACAAGGAGAACCGAAGGTGTAACCCTGTTCAGTCGGTTGAACGTGGATATCAGAACTGAGGGAAATGGCAAAGGGATTTAGGCTCATTGTTTTAAAAGTCAAAAGTCAAAAGTCAAACTGATTTTTCACGGTATCTGGTGCAACGTGAGTGTGAATTGTGTAGGGGTTCACTTTCACTACTATCTTTTCGGTTGCACCCAGATGTGACTCGCGCCCGCCCCGACTCAGGTTTCTTACTTTTGGATATTTGTCAAAAATTGGGTGGATGCCAGTTTTCGGCAACCCATAGTCGGCGCGATTCCAAAACATATTGGTTATTGAGTTTGAGGGCATTAACAGTGGCACGACCGATTGCCGTCAAACCCGCAATCTGGGTTCCTGTGTCTATCCAGGCAAAATGTTCAGTCCAGGTTTGTTGACGGGGGTTGTATAGGGAAACGGGTTCGCCCGTGAGCGGGTCAACGGCTGTGGTTCTAGCCCCCTTAAACTGATTGCAGCGATAACAGGATGCCGCTAAGTTAGCGCGATCGGTGCTGCCGCCTATTGAACGAGGGATAATGTGGTCAATGACAAGTGGCATTCCGATTAACCGTTGTTGAGTTTGGCAGTATTCACAACATTGATTGGCATCTGAAATCACCTGTTGGCGAATTGACGGTGAAACTGAAGCCATTGCTATTTAGGGTGATAGCTGGTTCAAATCTCGGATTGGCTGTCCCAACCAGCGCAAAATTGCACAAGCATGGGCTTTTTTGAGCATCAATTGATCGGCGGCTAAAGCAAGGTCGCGCAACTCCTGTTGTTCGGCTTCTGTCAATGTTCCCTCCTGATTGCGATCGAGCAGTGCCAGATGGCGTTCCTGCTGTGCTGGAGCAATCTGACTTTGGGCAATTTGCCGTAGCTGATCTACACTTAGCGTCTGCAGGGTTAGCAATTCAGCCTGCATTTGGGCTGGAGCTGTATCAATGGCAGGGGGTAAGTTTCCAGCAATACTCTGGATGACCAACTCTGACAGGGGTTGGTTGGTCAACTCGGCAAGGCGGGATAGGCGAACAACAGCAGATTCGGGTAGGTCTATTTTCAGTTGCATAGTAATTTGATTGTAAAGTTTTTCTCGATCTATCTGGGCGTGAATGCGATCACACTCCTTATAGTTCCACTCCTTCTGGTTTCAGTGCGTAATAGTTTTTGCCACGTCTAGTTTTGGCGATAGCTGGACATCCTTATGGTTCGGTTCCACTCCGTAATACTCAAAAGCCAATTGTAGGGTGCGTTAGCGAAGCGTAACGCACCTTAACCAATACAATATAGATCTCTACAGGCAGAGGTTAAAACGGCATCGCCATCGGGTTCATCTCGGCTTCTGGTGTGGGCGTTTCTCGCCAGCCCAACTTCACCGGCACATCATACAACCGCCCTGACCCGAATCGCGACCAAAAATGGCGCATTCCTGGCACGATGACCTTGACCACGTTTAAGGCAATATCCGGGCGCGTTTGGTCGAGAACCAAGGTTTCTAGTCCCGCTTGTCTGACAATTTCTACACAGGTCATCACATCATCTCGAATATCATTACTCCAACGCTTGGGGTAGTCGCTGACGGTTTTCAGGGGTTGGTCAGTATCAGGAGCTAAGTAGGGCTGATTCTCCAGAGTGGCTTCCAGCAGCCAGAGTTTGGCATCACCATCGAGTTGCTCATCGGGTACTTTATCCAGTTCCAAACCCAACTGATTGACTTCGGTGAGGGCGCGGAGAATGGCGATGGTGGGGTCGAGATGCGCCCCAAAGCCCAGAATCAACCGCTCGGAGTCACCCACTGTGCGACGAGACACCCCAGCAAAGGCGGGAATGCCTAGGTCAGCGGTTAAATCTAATACCCACAGTTCCCGGTGATTCTCTGCGTAGAAGGCTTGCAGTTCGACAAAATAGGATTCCTCGAAGCTGGTGAGATCCACCGCCGGACGATGCAGGCGATTATACCACCACAGCGCCACACTATCCCGCTCGACCAGTTCCATAAAGCCCTGTAAAATTGCTTCTTCTAGGGTGTTCCCGGCGGCATTGCCGTTGGAATCAGCTCGGCAGAAACGCTGTCCTTTGGGGAGGGGGTAATTGTAATAACAAAAGCCCGTGGGCAGGTATTTGTGACGTTGTTCGGTTAGGGACCATACCGGTGTCCAGTCTAGGGTTTGGCTGGGGTCAAACCGTTGGGGAATCCAGTCGTGGGCGGCTTGGCGATTTTTGTTGATTTCCTCACGGTTGGCGTATTGGTTATCGCTAATGCACAGACAGCGTTCAATGTCAACAGCCAACTCCCCTAACTCGGTGAAAGTTGCCTGTTTACGGGGTTCGTCCCCTTGGTAAATGCCAGAGTAACGCTCCACGGCTTCGCAGAACCCACTGGCGCGGGATTGGCTGTCGGTTTTGCCTTTACCGGAACTTTTGTGGCGCAGGGTGCTGCGGAGTCCCCGCAGGGAGGTGGCACTGCCAAAGGCGTGTCCGGCGCGGTAGGTATGCACCAGGGGGTTTGTGGGGTCGGTGACGCGCACCAGTTCGGTGACAACGCCGGTGATGGGACTAATTAGGTGTTCGTGTTGCTGTACCGTTTGTGTGGGGGTGAGGGCGCGATGACCGCCATCGCGGGTGAAGTGTTTCTCACGGGATTCTAGTACCACAGGGTCAAATCCACGCTGGTGCAGGATTTCTGGGTCGCCACAGGTGGGACATTGGGGGCGCTGAATCAGGGTATGGGTTTTGAAGTCGAGGTTGGTTTGGTTAAAGGTGATGAGTTTGCCTTCTAGGGTGGGAATGGGGGCAATACTACTCGGATAAGCTCTAAATGTAATGTCTACTCCCCCAGCTTCCCCAGCTCCCCCAGCTCCCCCAGCTCCCCCAGCTCCTCTATCCCTTGCAGTATTGGGAATAGGGGCAAGGGAGATGACGAGGTATTTGGCGATTTCGGTGGCGGCGAACTGGAGTCCGGTTTGCAGGGTGGAAGGTAAGGCGGCGCGGGCGGTGGGTAGGTAGCTGTTGGTTGGGTGAGGCGTGTTGCCGTTGGTTTGGGCGGCGGCGTGTTTTTGGCGTTGCACTGAGGCTTCTACTTCCCGGTTGCCTTCTAGCCGTTGGGCGAGGCAGTGCCAGCAGCCGGTTTCACCGGGTTTAAATACGGGTCCCAGCCAGAGGACGCTACCCAGGGGTTTGATTAGCATCCAGGGTTGCTGAGTTTGTACCATCTGCTGGTTGAACTTGGCTAAGTCGGGGTGCAGGTAATCATCGGTGAGGACGATGGTGAGGGCAGAGTTGGAGTTGTCGGCAGGTTGAACCAGAATACCCAGGTCACGCAATACTGTAGAGAGGATATCCACCAGCTCCTGGCTGATGCGGGTGCCGGCGGTTTTTAGGGTGACAGGTTGTTGTAGGGCTTGAGCAGCAACCGCAGGGGCTATTCCCAGTTCACTCCAGAAGGCGGCAACTTCGGGGGCTAGTTCTGGAGCAGATTCGGTGAGGTAGCCTTTTTCATTCAGGCGATTCAGGACAAAATCAATGTAATCGAGGGGAACTTCGCCATTGAGCTTTTCCGCAATTTGTTCGCGGGTATGGTTGCCGTCGAGGAAGGGGAGAATCTGACAATAAAGCTGTCCGGTGAGGGCGTGGTTTTCTTGTTCACCCAAGAGGTAGACCTGTTTGGGTTCGATGATTTCAATATGGTAGTGGGGTTTGATTTGGAATTTCATCTGGAGTTTATGACAAGGAATAAATGAGAATGAGGGAGACGGAAGTAAAATGATTGGTTAAGGAAAGGATATGGGGATGAAGATATGATTACCGTCATTTCGCCCGAAAAACTTTATCTTTCAGCCGGAACTGTAGTGAGGTCGCCTGCTACGTGGCAGGAGTATCGAACGTTGTGTGAGCAGCGGGGAGATGATTCCATTCCTCGACTCAAATATCGTTCTGGAGAAGTGTTGCTTATGTCGCCGTTGCCCAAGCATGGTAGAGATGTCAGTCTGATTGCGGACATTATTAAAGTGCTCCTTGATTCGACAGGGTGCGAGTATGATTCGTTTACGCCAGTAACGATGCAACTGCCAGAAGAAAGTGGGATTGAGCCGGATTATTGTTTTTACATTGATCATTGGCAAGCCGTTTCGGGTAAGGAACGAATTGATTGGTGCAACGACCCACCGCCGGATTTGGTGTTGGAAATTGACATCACCAGTTATTCCGATGTGCAGGATTATCTTCCCTATCGAGTGCCAGAAGTCTGGTTATTTCGCAATAAACAACTGTTGATTTACCAACTTCAAGGCGATGAGTATGGCATCGCATCGCAAAGTCAATATTTCCCGGAGGTGAACCTATCAGAGATAGTGGCGCGATGTTTAGAAATTGCCTATCAACGCAATACCAGCGCCGCAATTCGCGACTTGAGGCAGCAGTTGGGAGATTGACATCCTCCCCCGGCTGAAAGCGCTGGGGATTCCGGGTCTTCCGGACTTAGTGTGCTAAACTATTAACGTAGTGTCCCTAAAATCCAGGCTAGGAATTGTGAAAAGAGAAATAACAAAACTCCTTAACTTACCAGGAGTCATAGTTGAAAAAATCCAAGAGGCAGAAGGAACATT
>NZ_JAVKEA010000024.1:0-19427 GCF_040221695.1 Coleofasciculus sp. E2-BRE-01
AATGTTCCTTCTGCCTCTTGGATTTTTTCAACTATGACTCCTGGTAAGTTAAGGAGTTTTGTTATTTCTCTTTTCACAATTCCTAGCCTGGATTTTAGGGACACTACGTTAATAGTTTAGCACACTAAGTCCGGAAGACCCCGTTTTGTTTACTGGTTGTCTGATTGATTGTCTTGGTTGATCCTCTGACGCAAATCATCAAGCGGCGATTCTGGCTGGGAAATTTCAGGTTCATTGCTTGCTGATGTTTCTTCAATTTCAGGTTCATCAGGACAAAACTCTAGAGTTAGTCTAACTTTGCCATTCTGCCACCCCTTGCCCTCATGGGTGAGAACTTGACATTGTATTCCCTCATTCCACCAACCATTTACTTCTTCTATATCTCGTCGTTTTTGCTGGACTGAATACTTTAGGACATTATCATTGTTTATAAGTAAGTTAATCATTGCTTTAATGAATTCACTTACTTTAAACGTGGGATGTGCAATTAAAATTGACAAAGAATCCTCAGATAAAGATACTATTTCATCTTGCTGTAGGCGTTTTAAATGGTTTTTATTGTTCATTTATCATCTCCTTTAGAGAAATGGTGCGTTACGCTACCCTCCGGGAACGCTGCGCGAACGCTAACGCACCCTACTGGCTATTTTAATCAAAAATCTAAGTTATTGTAGGTTGGCTAGAGCGTCAGCGTTACCCAACAAAAAATCATGGAAGTTGGGTTTCGTTCCTCAACCCAACCTACACAGATAACATGGTGGGGATTTCGGGCGCAAGCCTTGCGCCCCTACAAGATATGGAAATTGGCGGTGTTTTGTTTATTGGTTTTCTGGTTGATTTTCTTGGTTTATCCTCTGACGTAAATCATCTAGGGGCGATTCTGGCTGGGGAATTTTGGGTTCTTGGCTTTCAGAGATTTCCTCCACTTCTGGTTCATCAGGGCAAAACTCTAGAATCATTTTTATCCTCACTTTTCCTTTTTTCCAGCCATTGCTACCAGGTTTCAGTAACTCACAATTTACACCTTGTTTAAGCCATGAATTTGCGTCCCTTGAGCTTGCATACGGTACTCCACCTCTATTCTGTAAGTTTTGAGAACAGGCAGGAATACCTGTTACTTGAAATGCACTCTTCATTTGTCCCATAAATTCTCCGACTTTGTACATGGAATTGTTAAAGGACAAAACAGTCTGTTGATCTTCAGCGATATCATCTAACGGCTTAAATTGATCGGTCATATCTAGTTCTAGACTTTCAAGCAAACTTATTTTTGTTTCATTGTAGATCAGAATCTGCTGAGACTACTGTATTCTCAGCTAAGTTATCCACGTCATCGGAAATTGGCACTACACTTAAATCTGATTCCTCAATCGTCGGTAATTGATGATGCCTGTCTAATTTCATCGCCTGTAAACAACGATTAATCCCAGTAACCGCTTGATTATAACCCGCAATCTTTTGCTTAACTTCCTCTTGCATTCGCTGATTTTGATTAATTTTTTCCTCCGCCTCTTGTTCTAAGGTTTGCTCTAAATAAGCACGGGCATTGGGATATTCCTGTAAAATACTATCCGCCTGTTCATCTGCCTTATGTAGTAACATGGTTTTCAGAGTTTGATTCATAGTTTGGCGGAAATTGCGGCGAATTGTTGCCTCGACTTTGGGTTCAAAATCTAATTTCAATAACTGTCGAATCGCGGGTTCGGCTGCAATCATACTTTCAGCATCATACCCCTGTGAGGTTTGCTCTAAGGTTTGCCGGAATTGATAAATTGAAAATGTCCCTTCATCATAAAAACGGGGACTTTCTCGCACATATCTATCGCACTCTGTTCGCGCTTCACTGGCTAACGCCTGACAGACTAGCTTTTCCACCGCCTTTAACTGTTGCTCAATTCCGCCATCATTTCCCAATAATCGATAGAGTTGACGGTAATATTCACGACGGCGTATTTGTTCCATCAGATAAGCAAAAAAGTGAGAGGCTACCTGTTGAGATGCTTTAACTAAAACATCTTCTAACTGATTCGCCAAATCATAAAGCGCCTCGACTAAAACCGCAATTAAAGGTGCGGTTGCATTGCGGGGATGGCTGCGAGTGGCGCGACTATAGGCTTGGGCGACTGAGAATGTATTAAGTAACCCATCGAGACGTTGAATCATTTGATGTTGGAGTTGGCGAAATTCTATCTCAAAGGCATTACAGCTATTCGTTACCGCCTGATTTACTTCTTTAGCGATGTGAATACAAAACTCCCTTCCTACCTGCTGCAATTCCTGATTCAGCCGTTCTAACTCCTGGGCTTTCATCGCCTCTATTTCGTGAGGTTGACTGTCTAAATCTCGCTGAATTCCCAGATAATGTTTCTTGAGATTAATACAGAACGGTTGTAAGTCATCCGCTAGATTAGCAAATAACTGCGGACGCTTTTCCTCGGTAAGATAGCGCGTAATGGATGTGCGAAACTCTTCAATTCCACTATCTTGAATCAGTTTCTCAATCAGTGGTATTCCCCATTCACTAAGTATCCGCACATAGTTCTCTGCTGGCGTTTCATAACCCCTGACAGAAGTCTTAAACTCACTACCAACCAATTTACCCGAACCACAATACCGATTAAATTCATTCACGAATTGTGGCGTTTCCTCTTGAATACCTGTCTCTCTGAAAGCTTCCGCTAAAATAGAATCTAAGCCAAAGGGATCGCGTTCTGTGGAATGCTTGATTTGACTGCCATAAAATCCCAGTAATCCGCTGGTTTTGTGAACCTTGGGTGTATCCCAGAATTGGCTACGAATTAAATCATCTAAGCGCTGTCGCAACTGGTTGTTATACCAGGTTTCATCAATGCGATTGAAAATATAAAAGACGCGATCGCGAATTCCTGGATTATTGCGAATCGTCTCCAGTAGTTGCGTTTCCTCCGTTGTCATATCCCCGGCTAAGGCGGGTTTCAAGACACAAACCACGGCGGAGGTTTCGGAATTTTCTATCTTGGTATAGGTTAACTGGGCATCTTGCTGAACAGGTGCATCAATTCCTGGCATATCAATTAAAACATTACCATCTTGTAATAAGGGATGATGGCAATAATATTCAATCCGCTTGAGAACCGCACTATTACTCCCCCGACGCGCATAACCCGCTGCTTCTTTGAGATTAGAAAAGTCAAACTGTTCCATCGAATACGTCGCATGGCTGGTAGAATGGATGCGATCGCGGTTTGCTAAAAACCCTGCCATTAGCAAGTCCAATGCCTTTGCTTGTTTGGCGCGTTCTGACTTACTTTCTCCCCCTTCTTGTTGGATAATCTCTTGACATCCTTGGCGTAAAGTATTAATTTCATCCGGTTGATGAATATGATTCGCGGCTTTTGCGGCGGCGGATAATCCCAACTTTTGACATAATGCTACCGCCTGTTCTCGAATCTCCGTTTCACTCAAAAATGTCAGTACCACTCGTTCTTGATTTGTATCCGCATAAGCGATATAACATTCTGTACCTGTGGCGTGTCCCTCGGCGCTATAAAGCAGTTCTCGTTCCAATAGTGCGTTAATTAGCATCGATTTACCCGCACTAAATGCACCCGCAAATACAATCTCAAATGTGGGAGAAATGGCTTTTTGTAGAGAGGCTTGCACAGCGGTGATATCCTGGGAGGCGCGTAATGATGGCTCTTGATGTAGTAATTGCAGAAGACTGTCTACTTGGGTTTGCAGGTTCTCACATTGAGTTGGCGTGGATGTCATGATGGTAGCGATTGAGCGAAAAGGTGTTTAGTTTGATTGTATCGCCAGTTTAATTTAGAACTTACGTATTGACAAAGTGAATAGAATGTGTGTGCAACAGATATAGCATGGGTAGAAAATTTTCCAGAAACAGAATTGACCAACTCTGATAATACGGATAATAGATGATTATGTTAGATATTATTTTATACTCAGCCAACAATCAAGGCGATTGAAATCGCTGCTACACAAACAAAGTCCGCCTGCGCGGACTAAGTTATAACGAGGGTAATGTTCCCCGGATTTGGTATAAGTATCCAAGCTATTATTCAGGATGATAAACCCGATCCGGTGCATGATCGGGATTAATTTCAATGACTAAATCCACCCAATCTGGATTGTGAATTAATGGTGTAATAAATAATTCTGGATGCAATGCTTTCCAAAAATACTTGACAAACTCATTAATTTGTGAGTCACTCATCCCCGATTTGCCCGTCGCGATCATTTCCGCCTCCGCCTGACGCCGCCACTGCAAACTTAGGCGATAATCAATGGGGTAAAGTACGATTAAATGGTCTAAGCGTTCCCACAAAGGTAAATACTGTTTAAGCCGTTCATTCATATCCCGTGCAAACGCGCGATCGCTCTCTGTTTTAATAGGTGCTGGAGTCATTCCCTCAAACACAGTCGCCGCCACGGGACGCACCCCGACAAACCAGCCTTCAAACAACACAATATCCGCCTTTTGTACAGGTTCAAAATCCGTGCGATCGCCTGCACCTTGCCAAGCGGATTTATCAAAGCGGGGGACGAGAATAGAGTCAGAGGAATTCTGCGATCGCAACTCATCTAATACCTGCACTCCCAACTCCACATCATGGGTTCCCGGTGGACCCCGCCAAATCAGACGCGGATCGTGTTCTCGCAGTTGCTGTCGTTCTTGATAGGTTTTATAAAGGTCATCAATTGAAAGGCTAAGGGTGCGATATTCTAACTGGGCTAAAATTAATTTTAATACAACCGCCAATGTAGTTTTTCCCGTTCCCTGTCCGCCTAATATTCCCTGAATTAGGGGACGCCCTAACTCTTTTTGAGAATCCGCCAACTGTATTGCCAACGGAATCCATAATCGCCACAGAGATAGGAGAATATTCGTTTGAATTGACTCTGAATGTTCTTGATTTTTCTGAATTTTCTGGGCAAAGGAAGGCAAAGCCAGAACATCAGTATAGACAGAGAGAAGAAGACGCGATCGCGCCCGTAATTTTTCCGTTACGTTATCTGGCGTAATTCCAAACGCTTTCGCCCGTTCCGGTGGTGTTAATTCCGATGTTACTAATGTTTGCCAAGCCGATGAATTAGGTGATTTTCCGGCGATCCATTGGTTAAGAATATCACCGAGGGAGGGAGACGGGGAAACGGGATGAGTCATAAGTCTTAGGGTAGGGACGGGTTTAGCCACAATTACAATTGTAGGGGCGGGTTTAGGAACTCAATTGGCTTGTCACCGATAGCCTATCAACAAAACCCGCCCTCCCTCACCGATAGCGTATCAACAGAACCCGCCTTAAGTTAGTGCCATTTGACCTAAGCGTTTCAAAATACTCAAAACATTATATAATTCGTTGCCACGATTGCGAATATCAAAAATATCAGACGTTCCGTACTGCGGGGGTTCACCTTTAACCAGTTTAATAAACATAAAGCTACCGCCGGAGGTAATCATCCCAAAAACAGGTTTTTCTGGGTGGGGAGTTGCTAGCATATAGGCAAGAATTTGGTCGAGTCCCGCTTCTACCGAATAAGCCACCTGTTTCGATTCAATCACACTCACCCAAAATTGCTCATTCAGAAGCAAAACGTCTATTCGTCCTTTAATGACTGAGCCACCATCTTCTGTAGCAATTTGTACAGATTTTTCTAGTTTAATGTGAAAAGGAGGCAAATAAAACTGCCCGACAAAAAGTAAAGGCGACAAAACAGCGATATTAACCGTATTTTCTAACAAGGGCGGATAATTCCGCAAATTAATGTAGCCAGCTTTTATCTGATCCAATAGCTGTTTTTCCTGGTTGGTGAGTTCAGGAAGGTTATCTTGCCACTCTCGGAAAAATTGCTCATCTTCAACGAGTTGAAGTCCATAGAGGGTGATCAGTTCCCGCAGAGTTATGTTTTCTGCTTGAATTGTTTGAACCATGAGTATGAATTATGAATGATAGGGGAGTTAGGGAAACTTGAAAAACATTTAGATTAGGGAATGAATAATCGTCAAATCTGCCCCTACGCACAACTTAGTCGGGGCGGGTTTAGTGACATCTGGGTGAGGTAAGAAACGATAATAGTCAAACCCGCCCATACACATAACTAAAAACTACATCTGACCCTATTGGCTAACCAATGACATAAGACATAAGACACTATGAACCCAGTTTAAACGCTTCCAAAAACATGCTATAAACCAAACCAATTTTCAGCGCATTCACTGTTTCCAGAAACCATGACAATCGAGATGCTCTGCTCACAGAAGGCAAACGCTGGCGATTTCTGCCATAAACAATCCGGCTCACCGTTTCCGTGAAAATAATTAAAATCCCAGCCGCAATCACATCCCAATCAGCCGTCTGTCCGGCTGTCGTTGAGATAGCACTACCGAGGAAAACGCCTGACAGTAGTCCCAGCAAAATTATGGACAGGCGTCGCCAGGGATTGGTAAACCACTGGGCTAACCTTGCCAAGATCACATCGACGAGAGTATTCAGACGAGTATTTTGCATCGATCAACCAGAAAGCAACCACACACAGACCTTAACCACTTAGCCTTTTGTGCAAAATAACACGGTTTTGGTCAAGCTTGTTTCAATGAGAGTAGGGGGCTGGCAATTCATTTTGTTAGCACCCCCCACAGACGCAGTGGTGCAGAGTCAATCCCCTCAAAACGAATGAAACGACTAAACTATATGCTATATCCAGTATTTATCATCGTACTCCTCTTAGGTATGGCTGGACTGGGACTGGGATTATTTGAGTTCAAGGTTTGGATAGAACCCCAATCCTCAGATACAGCATCATTACCTTCGGTGAGCCAATCACCAGAGGTTGCTGAGGTGGAAACGGCTCAACCCTTATCACCAGCACTATCACCACTCTCTTCACCGTTACCCTCCCCAGAGGCTTCACCCTCTCCCCCCCTTGATCCCGTTGCACTAGCGGCGCAAAAAGGAGGGTTGCGAGTCAGCAATTCCACGGAACATCCGGTGCGGGTGGCGCTGCTAGAACGTCAAACGGATTCAAAGGCTGACGCCAAACCCGCCCACTGGGATTTTTCCCCTATGGAAGGAGGAAGCCAAGGGCTGATTCTTTCTCTTCCCCAAGATGATCTGATTCTGGAAAACGGAGATATTGTGGTGGCGTTCGCCCAAGATGGTTCTCGTTTGTATTGGGGACCTTATGTGATTGGAGAGACGCCTGTACCCGTCTGGAATAAAAAAACGGGCGAATGGGAGTTAGTTTTGCAGCCGTATTAGGGTTAAGGCGGGTGGGTTTCGACTTCGCTCAACCCACGATGGTGGCTTGGCACACCTTATTTGGTGGATTAGATGAGGCTTGTAGTAAGGGCTTTAGCCCTCTCCAGCTATGCGTTAAAGCACTAAAGTACTTACTACAAACAAAGCCCTATTTTAGCTGTGCCACGCCACTACGGTATATCCAAGTTTTGTAAACCCGCCTCAAACCCTTACAAAGGACAAATGACGAATGACGAATGACGAATGACGATCTTGTTGGATAAGGAACTTGACGGGGTTGTCCCAGTCAGGGAAGGGGTATATTGCGATCGCGCTTCTGGCTAAATTAAGTTGGAGACGTTGAGAGTTAATGTTGCCCTTTCGTGACAAAGTAGTGGAAGTTGAATCTAAGGATAGGATCGCTCAACCAGTGACAAAGTGGTGGAATGTTTGGGAAAAGCATCCAACTCGTTTGTGGATGTACTCGGTTTTAGGGTTAGCGGCGATTTGCTGGGTGGCGTTTTTGTGGCACTTAGGCAGTACGGGTTTAGTTGATGAAACGGAACCCTTATTCGCGGAAGCCGCCCGCCAAATGACGGTGACAGGAGACTGGATTACACCGTATTTTAATGAGGAGACTCGCTTTGATAAACCGCCCTTAGTCTACTGGTTGATGGCGATTGGTTATCACCTCATCGGCGTTAATGAATGGGCGGTACGACTTCCCTCGGCGATGAGTGCGATCGCGCTAACGGTTTTGGGCTTTTATACGCTACGCTATTTTGGTATTTCCCGTCCCCGTACTCTGGTTGATGAAAATTCCACTGAATTAGAAGACACCTCAAAACTCGTCAATCCAGAACGCCAGCGCTGGTTATCAGCGGCAATTGGGGCGACATTGATTGCATTGAATCCGATAACTTTGGTTTGGGCGCGGACTGGGGTTTCGGATATGCTACTCTCTGGCTGTATGGGAACCGCTCTTTTATCGTTCTTTATTGGCTATGTGCAAGGGGAAACCAGGAGACAGGAAGCGGGGGCGCAAGATAGCCGACACCGTAGAGAGGGAAAACCCCTCTTAGGATTTGCCTCCGGTTGGTATTTGGCATTTTATATATTAATTGCCTTAGCAATTCTTGCCAAAGGACCGGTGGGAATTGTCCTCCCTGGATTAATTATTGGCGCATTTTTGGTGTATCTGGGGAAGTTTTGGCAAGTGGTGCGGGAAATGCGCCTGTTTTGGGGATTGGGTATTATTGGTGTCCTGGCAATTCCCTGGTATGTGTTAGTTACCTTGGCGAATGGCGAAGATTATATCGAAAAGTTTTTTGGCTATCACAATATTGAACGCTTTGTCGGGGTGGTAAATCACCATTGGGCGCCATGGTATTTCTATTTTCTGGTTGTGTTAGTCGGGTTTGCCCCTTGGTCCTGTTATTTACCTTTAGCGATCGCCCGATTACGGTTTTGGCAGGTTAACCGATGGCGTTCGTCCCCTCGTGCGAGTCAGTTGGGTTTATTTGCCTTGTGTTGGTTTGCAGGGGTGTTTGGCTTCTTTACGATCGCTGTCACCAAACTTCCCAGTTATGTCTTACCCTTAATGCCTGCGGCGGCGATTTTGGTGGCATTATTAGCTAGTGATTTACTCACCTATCCCCGTCCTCAGCGTCTATGGGGGTTACGGTTGAGTGCTGGATTTAATGTGATTCTTCTTGGCGTCATCGCTGGGGCAATTTGGTATAGTCCTAATTTCATTGGCTATGATCCGGCGGCGCTGAACTTATCGGAAACCTTGCAAGCGTCAGGATTACCCTTACGGGGAGGTATCCTCTGGGGAATGGCGGCGGTAGCGGCGGTGATTGCCTTATGTAGGCGTCGAGGGTGGCGTTGGTTAGGAACGATTAATTTGGTGGCGTTTGTGGCGTTTATTATCCTCGTGGTTTCCCCGGCTGCTTTTCTATTGGATCAGGAACGTCAGCTTCCCCTACGAGAATTATCTGCGATCGCGGCTGAGGTGAACCAACCGTCAGAAGAGTTAGTGATGATGGGGTTTGAAAAGCCCAGTGTCGTATTTTATGCCGAGCGATCGGTTAATTATTTTGATGAAGAACATAAGTTTATTGCCTACATTGAGGACATCGCTAAAATTGAGCCTAATCCTCCTTCAACTCTGGTTTTAATTGAATCTAAGCGATTTAATCGACTTAAAGAAGAATGGCTCAAACCTAGTGAATATACCATCATTGATAACAAAGGTGCTTATCATTTGATTCGAGTGACTAAACAAGTTATTGCCCACAAGCTTTAGCTTTGAGGAAGAATTAAGTAAGTGGGTGGGGAATGAGAAGAAACCCCTCACCCCCAGCCCCTCTCCCACTCTGGGGAGAGGGGAGCAAGAGAATCCGATCCCCCTTCTCCCTTGATGGGAGAAGGGGTTAGGGGATGAGGGTGAAACATCTTTTTGGTTGCACCCAGAGGTAACTAAACCCGCCCCGACTCGGGTTCCTACTACCCTTCGGGAATGCTTCGCGAACGCTCTCCCCACGATGGCGGCGTGGCACACCTTAATGGGTAGATTAAAATTGTAGGGGCGCATGGCGTGCGCCCATCAAGTAGTGCGAGCATCTTCCTCGCTACTAATACCCAATTTAAACGCATAACAGCTTAAAGCCGAACCTTTGTTGCTGCAAGCCTTGGAGTTATGTAAACGCCTGCTGGGTAATAACCATCCCACAACAATTACTATCCGTGAAAATTTGCTCCGAACGCGCGAAGAATGGAATCAATAGGTTTCCTCTATTTCAGTCTCCGATTATGCTTTCTTTTTAAGTTACGGCTGTTTTATACATTTCAATTATTGAAAGAATAGTAATTCCTGATGAAAGAGTGGCTAAATATCATCCATAATAGTAATATCAACAAATCCTTTTAGCTGCCACCACAAGACCGAAAATTGTTGGTTAAGACTGGAGGGGTAAGGATAACGGATGAGTTGTGCCTACAGGGACAAAGTTGGTTAGCCGTTTCATTTAAATGTAGTTAGCCAGGACAACAGCACAGCCAGGAGCGTGTCGGCGTCAATCAGGATTGCACCAAATCTCTAAGCTAACCCGATAAGTGGGGTTACTCTATCCTGCGGGAATACCCAAGGGGAACGAGAAGACTCTGCCGATGTTCCTGAATTCAACCGAAAACATTGACATTTTTCATCGGCAATATGTTGCTAGTGTAAACAGGCAGTGGTTCGACAGGCTCACCAACCAGTCAGAAGGGAAGAACGCTTGTATAGTAAGCTGTTGCACCTTTTTTAACTAGATAGTTCCAGCAGTTTGCTCTGCTATGCGGTACATTGTCGATCCCCCTAAATCCCCCTTAAAAAGGGGGATTTTGAGCTACTGTACTTTATGACAGCGCAAAGGGCTGTATTTCCGCCGAGCTGCACTCGGAAAAAGATTAGCTCTGGTTCAATGCAACTTGATAATGATCCAGGTTTTGTGCTAAAAAGTAAGTTTTTTTAGAGCAATTCTCCATCCGGTTAACGTCACTCATCACTCTTGCTGAGTTGAATCACGTCCTAAAGTCTAGCAACAACAATGGTAGAACAACCAACATTTCTCGATTTAACTGAACTCAATCACCCCACCCTCCAGGGATCAGAACCCAATGGAACAGGTTTAAGTCATCTGGTAGCAAATATTCCCGGTGCGATTTATCGCCGCGCTTGGGATTCCCAGTGGACAACACGGTTTATTACTCCAGCTATCCAGGATATTTGCGGTTATCCAGCCAGTGATTTTATTAAAAATCGAGAACGGTCTTTGATAAGTATTATTCATCCTGATGATAAACCAATTATTGAACAAGCTCTCGAAAAACAGCTAACCACTCAACAGCCTTATTGGTTGGAATATCGGATTGTGCGATCGGATGGAGCTGTGGTTTGGATTTGTGACAAAGGACAAGGAATTTTTGACGAAACTGGACAACTTCTCTGGCTGGATGGAATCATCCTGGATATTAGCCAGCGTCAACCTGAGGGTCACGTTAGCCACACGGTACAACCCTCAGAAACCATTCAGGAATCTGATGCACTCTATCACCTGATGGTGGAAACGGCGTCAGAGGGGGTTTGGATGTTTGATGTGAACAGCCAAACCATTTTTGCTAATTCTCGTATGGCGGAAATGCTGGGTTATCGCGTCGAAGAAATGATCGGGCGATCGCTGTTTGATTTCATGGATGCAGAAAGTCGTCCTCTTTATTCAACCTATGTCTTACGTCGTCGCCACGGAATCCACGAACGCCACCCGTTTAAGTTTCGCCGTAAAGATGGCTCAGAGTTATGGGCAATTGTGTCTGCTACACCGATTTTAAACGCTCAGGGTGAGTTTGTCGGTGTGTTGAGGATGATTACCGATATTAGCGATACCCATCAGGAATCCACGCAACGCCAACAGGCGGAAAATGCGTTGCGAGAGAGTGAACGGCGATTCAGGGCGATTTTTGATGCAACGTTTCAATTTATTGGTTTGCTTAAACCCGATGGTACGGTTTTAGAAGCCAATCAAACCGCATTAAATTTTGGTGGATTGCGGCGTGAAGACGTGGCGGGGCGTCCATTTTGGCAAACTAAATGGTGGAGTCATTCATCAGAAATTCAGGAACAATTAAAACATGCGATCGCGGCGGCGGCGGCGGGTGAATTTGTGCGCTATGAAGTAGAGGTTATTGGCGCGAATAACCAGGTAATCACGATTGATTTTTCCCTCAAACCCGTGACTGATGAAACCGGACAAGTGGTACTCTTGATTCCAGAAGGTCGTGATATTAATGAGCAGAAGCAAATTAGAGAAGCTTTGCGCCAGTCGGAACGTCGATTAAAACTCAAAAACAAAAAACTCAAGCAGGTATTACGCCAACTAAAAAACACTCAAGCTCAACTGGTTCAAAATGAAAAAATGATTAGTTTGGGTCAGATGATGGCGGGTATCGCTCATGAAATTAATAATCCAATTAGCTTTATCTATGGCAATATTACTTATGCTCACGACTATACCCTAGAGCTGTTCAATTTGATCGACCTCTATGGCAAACACTATCCAGAACCTGTACCCGAAATCCACGAACAGATTGAGAGGATGGATCTGAATTTCTTAAAAGCAGACTTTCCTAACCTGCTCAATTCCATGCAAGATGGAGCAGAACGTATCCGGGAAATTATTCTGTCTTTACGCAACTTCTCGCGTTTAGATGAAGCCGAACAGAAGTTGGTGAATATTCATGAAGGAATCGATAGCACTCTGCTTATTTTACAGCATCGATTAAAAAAGACCGTCTTTCCCAAAGAAATACAGATCATCAAAGACTATAGTCAACTTCCTCGGATTCAATGTTATCCCAGTCAGCTTAATCAGGTGTTTATGAATTTACTCAATAATGCCATTGACGCTTTGGAACAGAAGGAAAAACATTATCCCCATTTAGACTGTCATAAAAGGATTACGATTCAAACTAGCGTGATCACGCCCGATAATCAGGGTCTATCGACTCGATATGAAGACATACTGAGTCCCGAAAACAAGGCAGAAATTAGAGGAAAGACAGTTGACGACACTGATCAAAATTCGGCTTCTGTGATTATTCGCATTGCTGACAATGGTATTGGTATTCCCAAAACCTTACAAAAAAACATCCTTGATCCATTCTTTACCACTAAACCTGTGGGGGTTGGTACAGGCTTGGGGTTATCAATCGCCCATGCGATTATTGTCGAAAAACACGGCGGTAAACTGAGTTATCAGTCTGAACCCGGTCAAGGAACAGAATTTATCATCGAACTACCCATACACCTGCCTCTAAATTAAGTAGAGACGTTGCATGCAACGTCTCTACAATCATGGCGTTTCCCGCAGTGCTTGCAGATAATCCATCGCGGCTTCCAGTTTGGAAGAATAGCTATAGGAAAACTCTTCAAACCAAAGCCCCTCATCAGAATGTGGCTTTAAATTATTTAACCAATCTTGGGCTTGTTGCTTCAGAGCGTCCCGTTTGCGTTGTTCTCGTTGTTTTGCCTTGAGTTCTTCTTCTTGCCGTTGCTGCTGTCGTTTTCGTTCGGCTTCGTGTTCTTGCTCCTCAAACTCAGCCTTCAGTTCTGAAAGCATAGCATCTTCTACAGGCGATCGCGAAGATTGGGACGAGGAAATAGGTTGATAGGTTGACGAATTCGTTGGGGGTGATTTCAAGTCATCCTCATCCAACAGAGGTTTTTTCTCCGGGGGTTTTCCCTGATCTTTTTCTTGATATTCGGCTTTAATTTGGGCTAATAAGTCATCGGGGGATTCTGCCATAAGACGAAACTCTCAGTTAGGAGAGATTTTTTTATCAACAATTACAGTTAAGGACATATCCTCAACGGTCATGTCCTCTATATCTTCTATTTTAATCAGCTTTGCTTTTGCAGACTCTGACACCGAATCCCTTGACGCCTATTAAGAGCGATCGCCTGAGGTAAGGATCGGATACTCAACCAAAACAGCATAATACTCACAGATGAGGTAAATGCACCCCCTGTGTTCTAAAACACACGCTCACTTGGTTATCTAATCAATTACAGCATTGAGCAACACGTCCGTTAAGGTCATGTCCTCCATATCCTCAATCGTTACCGTATCTACAATGTCAAACTTCGCACCCGCACCTTGCAGTTCATCATCCAGAATCTTGAGGAACTTCATGGCTTGAGGATCACTGCCAATTTGGATAAAAGAAATCGCTAACTCTTCATCCTTTTCAATTCGGCGTGATGCTTCTATAATCACCTTCATCACGGCTTTGCGGTCATCGGGTTCCCCATCCGTAACCACCAGTAGGGTTTCACCATTCAACTTTGTCTGACCGCTAGTTTTGCGCTGAAAATAGTTATTGAGGGCATCTTCTAAGACAGATGCCAAATCTGTGCGTCCTGATGGCTCATTTTCCTGGAATACCTGCATGACTTTATTAGCTGTCACGCCATCATAGCGTCTGAAGCGACCCGAAAATAGGTAAATGGTAATGCCATCAGGATCAAATTCTTCGCATTTATTTGCTAAAGCCAGAGTAGACTCTTGCATAACATCCCAGCGGCTTTTCCCAGAATACTGGTCTCGGATGGACATACTGCCGCTTTTATCAATGATTAAGGTATAATCTCGTTTCTCTAGCATAAAAACGTTCCCAAATCTACTACAGTCCTTCTCAAGGGTATCAAACCCACCACTGGCGATCGCCTAGTTTACGGTGGCGACAGTTGGTGAGCAGGGCTGTAGGGGCGGGTTTTACCGAAAACGTTTAACGTTTTGGTGCAAACTGCTGGCATTGTAGAGACGTTGCCTGCAACGTCTCTACAGCATTAGGATGCCAACTCAGATAACGTTTCCTGAAGCGGCTGCCAACGGAAATAGCGATCGCCTCCCATTTCAATTGCCACTTTCACCCGCTTCTCCTGTTTAGGCAACGCAATGAAATATTCAAGTTCTTGGCGCGACAGACTACTGCCCTCAATCAGCCACAAAACCATCCCTTTCGACTTAGGGGGTAGGGTTTCCAACTGATACGTCAGGATAGGCGGGATAAAGTAAACCTCACCCACCGCAGCGCTTTGACCGATGGTTTTCTTCCCCAGATGCGGCGGACGAACACCGTGAACACCCGTCAGATAAGCCGCTGGATCGCCCAATCCTTTCGCTGAAAGGGAAATCGTCGTATAACCCGTCGCCCGCAGTCGTCGCCGATAACGTCCTTCAAATCCTCCTTCTAAGGGAGCGTACAATGCCAATGTGCCGGACTGTTCTAAATCCCGAATGAACGTCTTTCCGGTGGTGATCAGTGCCATTTATTTCTCCGATTCCGCCTTAAGTTTTGTTAATTCTTATGAGCCAATTATATAGGGATAGAGGGTTCATGGCACATCTAGCAAGAGGAGGCGATTGAAATCGCTGCTGGGTTATAACAGGGGTAGCGTTCCCCGGATTTGGTATCAGTTGGTGTATTGAATAGCGATCGCAAGACGTAAAAACCATGCCCTAAGCGCAGTTGAAGGGTCAATTGGCGGGACGTAAGCCAGCAACTGTAGGGGCGGATTTAGGAACTAGCGCTAGCTTGTTACCAATAACTCAACAACAAAACCCGCCCTTATGCATAAGTAGGGATTGTTAGGATAAAGCCAGTTTTCCTAACAATTCCCGTCCATGGTTTCATTCAACTATCCCGCTTCTCAAACCGATCCACTGGGTTCACCCAAAGAAACGCTACCCACGATGTATGATCTTCCGAGTGAATATCCAGAGGAACCCGGTTTGCCTGACGAATTCCATGATTGGCAAGCGCAATTGTTGAGCTTGACATTTTGCCCTCCCCACTATCCCCTTTCACAGATATTTTATGCCAGCGACTTGAACATTTACTATGATGTGCATCATCCTCTGTGGCATAAACGTCCGGATTGGTTTGGGGTTGTTGGTGTACCGCGACTGTATAATGATGTGGATATGCGCTTGTCTTACGTGGTTTGGCAGGAGGGCGTCAATCCGTTTGTTGTCGTGGAATTGCTCTCACCTGGAACCGAGAGGGAAGACTTAGGAGAACAGGTAATCCCAGCGCCAGACTCTGAACCGGAACAAGGTGAAGGAAATGGGCAAGAGAGTCAGCTTCCCACTGAAGATAAACCGCCGCGAAAATGGCAGGTTTACGAGCAGATTTTACAGATTCCTTACTATGTCGTATTCAGTCGTTACACCAATCAGCTACGAGCGTTTAAACTGAATGAAGCCCATTATCAAGAGTTAGAGGTACAGGATGGGCGAGTATGGATGAGTGAGTTAGACTTGGGTTTGGGATTATGGCAGGGAGAGTTTCAAGGGATTAATCGCCTCTGGTTGCGTTGGTATGATGCTCAAGGAAACTGGATTCTGACGGAAGCCGAACAAGAGAGACAACGAGCTGAACAAGAAAGACAACGAGCCGAACAAGAAAGACAACGAGCCGAACAAGAGAGACAGCGAGCCGAAGCCACACAAGCTCGGTTAGATGCTTTGATGGAGCGACTTCGAGAATCAGGCATTGATCCCGATACCTTTTTCCAGGATCAGGGTTAAAATCAGTCGAGTCACTACAGTTAGCGATCGCAAGACGTAAAAACCATGCCCTAAGCGTAGTTGAAGGATAAATTGTCGGGACGAAAGCCAGCCACTGTAGGGGCGGGTTTAGGAACTAGCGCTCGCTTATTACCAATAACTCAACAACAAAACCCGCCCTTATTCATAAGTAAGGATTGTTAAGATAGAGCCAGTTTTCCTAACAATTCCCGTCCATGGTTTCATTCAACTATCCTGTTCCTCAAACTGATCCACCTTGTTCACCGAGGGAAACGCTACCGACGATGTATGATCTTCCGAGTGAAGATCCAGAGGAACCCGGTTTGCCTGACGAATTCCATGATTGGCAAGCACAATTATTGAGCTTGACATTTTGCCCTCCCCACTATCCCCTTTCGCAGATCTTTTATGCCAGCGACTTAAACCTTTACTATGATGTGCGTCATCCTCTGTGGTACAAGCGCCCAGATTGGTTTGGGGTTGTCGGTGTACCGCGACTGTATGATGATGTGGATATGCGCCTGTCTTATGTGGTTTGGCAGGAAGGCGTCAATCCATTTGTTGTGGTGGAATTGCTCTCACCTGGAACCGAGAAGGAAGATTTAGGAGAACAGGTAACCCAAGGGCGAGAATCTGCGCCGGAACAAGGTGTAGGAAATGGACAAAACATTCAGCGCTCAACTGAAGATAAACCGCCGCGAAAATGGCAGGTTTACGAGCAGATTTTACATATTCCTTACTATGTCGTCTTCAGTCGTTACACCAATCAGCTACGGGCGTTTAAACTCAATGGAGCGCATTATCAAGAGTTAGAGGTACAAGATGGACGAGTATGGATGAGTGAATTAGGTTTAGGTTTGGGATTATGGCAGGGAGAGTTTCAAGGGATTAATCGCCTCTGGTTACGTTGGTATGATGCTCAAGGAAACTGGATTCTGACGGAAGCCGAACGGGAAAGACAACGAGCTGAACAAGAAAGACAACGAGCTGAACAGGAGAGAATCCAAAAAGCCCAAGCTTTACAGCAAGCTCAACAGGACAGACAACGAGCCAAAGCTGCACAAGCTCAGTTAGATGCTTTGATTGAGCGACTACGAGAATCGGGAATTGATCCCGATACGTTTTTCCAGGATCAGGGCTGATGGAAAAGACAATTATACAACTTTTACCGATAAAAATTTAATCATTCTTGACCGCTTGAAGACGTGGTTATAGACGTTCCGCCGGAATTACTCTATGTCTTTTCACTCCAGGCGATCGCATACTAATTATCACAAGTCTAAAACTAGAGTCATATCAGGTATAATTATGATTTTAAACTCGGATATTGTGACCCCATAAAACCTTTAGGGTAGTGGACATCAACCAGCGAAAAGAACAATTCAGCTATGCCTATATCTATGCAGTGGCGTCAACGGCGGGTTACTCCTTTCAGATTGCAGCAAAACCCATGGATTTTGATGGCATTGATATCATCCTTGCGGGTGGCAGTGGGACAGGAATCATTCGGTATCCCCGTCTGGAACTTCAGGTAAAATGTACCTCGGTGAACTTGGTTAGTCATGATATTATTCGATATTCCCTGCCCTTAAAAAACTATAATGATTTAAGGGTAGAAAATGTGCAAACTCCTCGTCTGTTAGTCGTTATCGTCGTCCCCGATAAGTTAGACAACTGGCTAACCCAATCTCCCCAGGAACTTTGCTTAAAATACTGTGGCTATTGGATTTCTCTACGAGGTCAACCCCCAACCTCAAATCAAACAACGATGACAATTTCTATCCCTTGCCAGAATATCTTTAATGTAGAGGCTTTAACAACCCTAATGCAGCGAATCGAGGCAGGCGAAACCTGATGAAAGTCACCGTGCGAGATCCTGAAATTTTGAAGTGCTTGGAACCGGAACGAGTTCGTACTTATCTCCAGCAGCATCACTGGCAAGAAGTGCGCCAGCTTGAAAACACAGCATCTATCTGGACTCGTCAACATGAAATCGGCGAAGAATTGGAGATTCTACTACCCTTAAAACCAGAATTTTTAGACTTCCTCCGTCGCATGGCTGAGGTTTTACAAACCCTGGAAATTTCTGAACAAATATCTCAACTGGATATCCTTAGCGATCTGGTTACTTACGTGCCAAATATTACCCTCCAAGGAATCGTTACCAACGTACAAGAAGGAGCCACCATGGGTACAGTAACGCTTATGGGTATTGTTGTGGGAAAGCTGCGACGAATTCAACTCAACCTCACCGAACCTATCTACGAACTTGCTGTCAAAGCGTATCAAGCTAGGATTCCGGTCATCTGTCAAGGTGAGCTTAAAAAACAAGGTCGCTCTTTTGTCTTGCAACATCCCCATCACTTCACCCTCGACTTAGATGCATGGGTTGGTTAAGTCGGACAAGCTAAGAGTCAATTTCCCCCGCCTGAATAATCTGTTCGGCTGTCAGCGTCAACTCTGGAAATGTACTGGAAACAATTGGCTCAGTACCCGCAAACTCGGCTCCTTCGTACAGTTCCTCAATCAGGGTAAAAATTGTTACTTTTGATTCCAGTGGGTCAATCACCCAATATTCGGGAATGTTTAAAACGTTGTATTCAACCCGCTTGGCACGATAATCAGTAGTCTTAGTCGATTCACTAACGACTTCTACTACTAAAATGGGAGGGGGTTCGTGAAGTTCAATCACCGCCTCACGGTTTCTTAACTCACGCCACTGCTGGGTAGGAATAACGGTTAGATCAGGAATGCGAGACGTATCCCACTTGCCAGCACGAGGCGATCGCACACCAATTGCTACAGCTCTAACAATCCAGTCATGTCCGGTACGCCTAATCGCGGCGTCGATTTGCCGATAGAGAAAGTCAATGATTTCTCCATGTTGCCCAGTACCAATGCTCATTGCTACTAATTCGGGTCTTCCGGAATTAGTGTGCTAAACTATCAATTTTAATGAACCAGGAATTTTGCCACACAAAGGCTGTAGCTTTTGATCGCCTCAAAATAAATTGAAATTCGGGTAAAAACGGTTAAAGCTATTACTGTCCAATACTTG
>NZ_JAVKEA010000025.1:0-11846 GCF_040221695.1 Coleofasciculus sp. E2-BRE-01
ATGTTCCTTCTGCCTCTTGGATTTTTTCAACTATGACTCCTGGTAAGTTAAGGAGTTTTGTTATTTCTCTTTTCACAATTCCTAGCCTGGATTTTAGGGACACTACGTTAATAGTTTAGCACACTAAGTCCGGAAGACCCATAAAAATTGCTATCTGATGTATGCTTATCTTGATAATCCTGCCACAACGCCTCTAAATAGTTCCTTTTCCCCTGAAACGTCAGCCACCCCTTTTTCTGAATAAAGGCAATAAACATCAACCGATTAAACAGCTTTTGAGTAAACATCCGCCGCTGTTCCCCATCCGCCATCATCGGCTCAAGTAACCCTTCCACCTGTTCAAATACCCGCCGATATGTCTCAAAGAATTTTTGCGTTACCTTCTCAACATCAAACGCCTGATCATGACGCTGCTGAATTGTCAAGGGGTCTAACCCAGAAATCCCCGCTAAATCTAATAAGTTGAGGCGTTCCGTCGCCGTTCGTAACTGTTCCCCTGGACTAACGGTAATCCGGCGAAAAATCTGGCGCTTATCCTGTCTTTCATCGTATTTAACGTTAAGAAAATGCCACTGATCTTGAGTATAATTAGAAAAGATAAATAAAGCATAAGGATGATTATTCAATAACTGATTAACCACCGGACGCTCATCACTTGCCAACAAGCGCTGCGACTGCAACCGCCCATAAATAATATGAAACTCACTATTCGCAGACGCTAATAATAGCGGATCTTCTGCTAAGAGTTGGGAAACCGGATCACTCCATCCCCGCCGCGAAAGGGATTGATTTTCGCGATCATAATTCAGTTCAGACCAAAATAACTCCTTGAGTGGATTTAACCCTTGCAGCGACGAAAGGATATCGAGAATAGACTGCTGGAATTCTGGTTGGCGCATGATGATTATCTCTTGTTTCCAACTAAACGGTGATATCCCCCTAAAAACCCCTCAAATCTTTCTTAATTAAAAAAAGACTTTGAATCCGGTTCCCCCCTTTCAAAGGGGGGTTAGGGGGGATAGGAGATAGGGGCTAGGGGGGATCTACAACAAACCCTTCAACTGATGAACCCGCTGCCATTCTTCATTCGTCACCTTATAATTCGTCCCATTCGGTACACGAATCACCCCCAGACTCTTCAACACCGCATCTTGCTTTAAACAGTCCCGCAATAGGGGCTTCTCTAACAGTTTAGTCGTAAACCGAATACGCGCTTGCGGCTTGCTTCCCAAACGAGACTTATCAATCCAATAGCCAATATCCGGGACTTTATCCAACAGTTTAGGCGGTTCAATAATTTCCGCGATCGCATAAATCCCCGCATCCTGTCCGGCTTTCCAAACCAACACCCCATCACCCGCCGCCATATCCTTAGCGTAGCGAGTCACTAACCACGGCATTTGCTCAAAATCGCGAATCGCATCAATAATCCGGTAATACTTGGGATTGCCTTGAAAAAGCCAGTACGCCATTCCTTCTCCTTCTCCAAAAAATACCCGTCTAACCCATCCTGATCAAGCCTAACCTAAGCTCAAAACTCTGCAATACCTTGATTTTACCCCTCCCTAACCCTCCGGGAACTGGAACGGTAAACAGCCGAGATGCTATAAGTCCTCAAAAATAAAGCGACGCCTTCTGAACAACTGGCGTCGCTGATGATACTTAAAAATAGAGGCTAGCCTCTGGCTAACCTCTAATCCTAACCGACTATTTCGTTTCCGAGAATTCAGCGTCGATGACATCATCACCACCACCGGATTCACCACCGGGAGCAGCACCGGGTTCAGGACCACCTGCACCACCGGGAGCAGCGCCGGGTTCAGGACCACCCGCTTGTTGATACAAGTTAGCACTGATGCTGTAGAGGGCTTGTTGCAATTCTGTGGTCAGCGTCTTAATCTTCTCATCATCTTCCTGAGAAACCGCCTCTCGCAGATCCTTAATCAAGCCTTCAACCTTCGTCTTGTCTTCCGCTGGGACTTTATCACCCAATTCATTAAGCTGCTTCTCAGCTTGATACGTCAGAGAATCGGCTTGGTTCTTGCGATCGATTTTCTCACGCCGCTCTTTGTCCGTCGCTGCGTTGGCTTCGGCTTCCTGAACCATGCGATCAACGTCTTCACTGGGTAGGGTAGATGCCCCTGTAATGCTAATCGATTGCTCTTTACCCGTACCTTTATCCTTCGCAGTAACGTTCAGGATACCATTGGCATCAATATCAAAAGTGACTTCAATTTGGGGAACGCCGCGTGGTGCTGGGGGAATCCCATCGAGACGGAATGTACCCAGACTCTTGTTGTCGCCGGACATTTCCCGTTCACCTTGGAGAACGTGGATTTCGACGTTGGTTTGACCATCCACAGCCGTGGAGAAGGTTTCTGACTTCTTGGTAGGGATGGTGGTGTTGCGGGGAATAATCTTAGTCATTACACCGCCCAAGGTTTCTACACCCAAGGATAGAGGGGTAACATCAAGGAGCAGAATGTCTTTCACTTCACCCGCTAAGACACCCGCTTGAATCGCTGCACCAATTGCAACCACTTCATCGGGGTTCACGGTTTGGTTGGGATCTTTACCCAATACCCGCTTAACCACCTCTTTTACCGCCGGAATCCGGGTGGAACCACCGACTAAGACAATCTCATCAATCGCACTTTTATCAATTTTGGCATCACGTACCGCATTCTCAACTGGGATGCGACTCCGATCAATTAAGTCCGCACAGAGTTCTTCAAACTTCGCCCGAGTCAAGGTCATATCCAGGTGCTTGGGACCTTCCTGGGTAGCGGTGATGAAGGGTAGGTTAATTTCGGCTTGGGTAACGCTGGAGAGTTCAATCTTGGCTTTCTCCGCTGCTTCCGTTAAACGTTGCAGGGCTTGCTTGTCTTTGCGTAAGTCAATCCCTTCGGATTTCTGGAATTCAGCGGCGAGGTAATCGACAATTTTCTTATCGAAGTCGTCACCACCGAGGTGAGTGTCACCAGAGGTTGATAATACTTCAAAGACACCATCACCGACTTCTAGGATGGATACGTCAAAGGTTCCACCACCAAGGTCAAAGACTAAAATTGTTTCGTTGCTCTTCTTGTCTAAGCCATACGCCAGAGAAGCCGCTGTAGGTTCGTTAATAATCCGCAACACTTCAACGCCAGCAATCTTACCTGCGTCTTTTGTGGCTTGACGCTGGGAGTCATTGAAGTACGCCGGAACCGTAATCACGGCTTGAGTCACCGTTTCGCCCAGGTACTTACTGGCGTCATCAACGAGCTTCCGTAGCACTTGAGCCGCAATCTCTTCGGGTGCAAACTGTTTGCCTTGAGAGGGACAATCCAGTTTAACGTTATCGCCAACTTTGAGGACTTTATAAGAGACTTCGGTAGCTTCATTGGTGACTTCGCCATGTCTACGCCCAATGAAGCGTTTGACGGAGTAGAACGTATTTTCCGGGTTCATCACCGCCTGACGTTTGGCGATTTGACCCACGAGGCGATCGCCATTTTTGGCATACGCCACAACTGAAGGGGTTGTACGTCCGCCTTCCGCGTTAGCAATCACGGTGGGTTTACCCCCTTCCATGACGGCTACGCAGGAGTTTGTTGTACCTAAATCAATTCCAACTACTTTTGCCATAAGAGTGTTCCAAGTTCGCTTAACTACAAATACTGGTGAAGTCGGGGAGCGTGACTGTTGAACCAAAATCTAGTTCAATCAGCAGCCAATGTGAGCTTCAATATCATTGGTTCGGCTACCAATCTCTATACTGAACGCGGTTAGCCTGTCTCATGAAGGGGGGGTTCCCGAACCTGAGATGGGACGGTTCGATCTGGTGATTGCTCGTTCCAGTCGCTATCCCAATTACCAATCATCAACCGTTAACTTCGTGCTGATTTCTTTCGCTGTGTCTAATGTAGGAAACTCTATGGGGTAAAGGATTGGGGCGAACCGTAACGAATCAGTTGTGTTTGCCGTCTGTTACTCGGTTAAGGCATCTGTGCCCTTTCTAGGCTGGCAAACCTTGGTCTTAAGTACAACCCAGGACTCAGTGTTTAAATACTTGATTTTGACTAATATATCGGGTTATTATATAAGGTTATTTTAGAAGCAATCCCATGATTTTTGTCTCCTAGGGAGCTTCTAATTGACTTCTCCACGCTTTGAAAAAAGAGAGTTTCATTGTAGGGGCGGGTTTAGGAACTACACTCAGCTATTGCTGAAATAACTGAACAACAAAACCCGCCCTGATTAAAAGCCTGGTTACAGATTGACTGAACGATCGCTCAAAAACCGGACTGAAATCCTAAACACACCAACGCTAACAGCCCACCTGTCAAATAAAACGCACCGACAATTTGGGTTTCTGACCAACCGCTTAATTCTAAATGGTTATGAAATGGTGACATTTTAAACAGCCGTTTACCGACTCCAGCCTCATCTTTTGTGGCTTTGTAATAAGCAACTTGGGCAATCACCGAGATCGATTCCCAACAGAAAATGCCACTGAGAACAAATAAACACCAGAGGTTCTGACTCAATAATCCTACCGCCGCGAGAGCGCCACCTAAAGCCAGGGAACCCGTATCTCCCATAAACACAGCCGCAGGGTGGCGATTATGCACGACAAACCCCAGACAACTGCCACTGAGACAAGCACAGAACACCATTAAACCCGGTGAACTTGGGGCAACGATCGCCGCCAGTGCCAAAAGCGCGATCGCACAGGTTCCCCCAGCCAATCCATCGACCCCATCTGTAAGATTCGTGGCATTACTTTCCGCCGCCAGAACAAACAGCGCCAGGGGCCAGAACAATAATCCTAAGGGTAAAACGATCCCAAACGGGAGTGCGATCGCAGTAATACTAATCGGTTGACTTGCCGCCAGCCAAATACAAAATACCAACCCCACGCTGATCTGTAGTGCCAATTTCAGGCGGGGGGAAATACCTTTATTAGAACGGCGGCGGATAATTTGCCAATCATCCAACCAGCCAATCATCCCATAAGCTAGGGTCACAACGGATACAACGAGGACATTAACAAACTCTTGCCCTGCCAGTGCCAATCCCGACCAAACTAGAGCAACCATTACCGCCACAGGTACAAAAAATACCCCACCCATGGTTGGGGTTCCAGCTTTTTGTAAATGAGTTTGGGGTCCATCTTCCCGGACAATCTGCCCCATTTTCAACGTTTGCAGAAACGGGACAACCCCATATCCCAGCGCCGCTGTCAGCACGGCACAAATCAACAGAGGTAACGTCAGGGAGACTCCGGCGAACAGGGAGCGTTCCCCCAACCCATCTAGAATCAATGATCCCAGACTCAAACCAACGGCTAGTAACGTCAAGAGGCTGGAACCCGTTAAATTAAACGACCGCCCAGAAGTTAATTTTGCGTCTATCACGGACAAACTATCCCTTTATCGAACTTCCTCACACACAATCAGACGCATGGCGTCTTGACGATTCCCGTGTGACCCACGGCACTGATGGGAATCGTAACATCAATAGGGTACTTGCAATCAATCCTTCAAGCAAATTTACTTATTGTTGCCGGATGATTCATCACTATGGCTAACTAAAGGAGCAACTTAATAGCGGAAAACTGCCGCGATCGGTGATTGAGCGGGTACTCGCTCGGATTCTACAGCAAAAACTGTTCCACCATTCAAAACCGTATAAACGGCTGCTAAATCCAATAAATCTTGGTCACCAGCCTGGTGTTGCTCATGTAGCTGCACCGTGTTGCTCTGTGGGTCAAAGCTACCCCACTGCTGATGGTCTAAGGCGACAAACAACGAATCAATGCGTTGATTATAAGCCGCCTGCACTACTTCTTTCAGGGCATCAGAGGCTTGTTCCTGATTATTTCCAGAAAATTCTCTGAAGCGGTCAATTGCGTCTTTCTCTGCCTGTTGAAACTTAGGCTGCACGATTGCCCAGGCTTTGGTATGGAGATCCTCTGGCTTGGAAAGTTCGGGATTACCTGTAATGCCTTCGTCTAGAAGATGGGGGTAGGAATTCACTCGTTTATAAATCGGCAGGAGATACTCTACACCTGCTAGCACTAGCGGTACAGTCTCATCTGGTAGAAACTCTTGCATCCCTTGATTCACTTGGCTTAAAAAACGGATGATCTGATTTTCTTGATCTTCATCCACACCTCGTCCATGCATAGTTCCCGGATCTGAACCCGGTAATCCACCAGGGGAATAGGTTTCAGAGGACATGAATTGAGTCTGATTTTCCGTATCCTCATACTGCAGTACACTCATCAGGCTTTCGGGCAGATTGTCAACATTCTCAGGCTGGATTTCCCGAATGCGATCGCGTGTTCCCACTAAGAGTCGTACCTTCTTTTGACTCAGTGCCAAGATATAGAAACACCCATCACCCGTCAGCAGTGGCATTAGTGGCTTGAGGTGAAATTGGTCACTAACCACGACTAACTCGTCAAAATCCAGGGGTAGACGGTAATAGCGAAAGAAATTGGGAGAAATGAACAGGGCAAGTCCATGATTCTGATGACGCCAAAACTCATCGCGTTCCAACTCTTGAGCGCTGTTGAGCAGTTCTTGGGCATCGGCTGGACGCATACCCTTTTCAACCAACTGGGCTTCGGCTTTCCCCCGGAGATTCTTGAAGCGAATGGGGTCTTGTTGGATTTCTGGACCTGCCGTATGGGTAGGCATAAATATAGAAACACACAATCCTTCTGGCTGTTTAACCAAGGTTTTGAATTCGTCTCTCGATAGTAATGGCATAAAATTGAACTCCTATACTTCTCTTCAATTGAAAAAAATCAAACGAACAGGCAAGATAGCCAGCTCTAGCGCTACGCGCCAGACAATGGGCAATAGGCAATAGGCAATAGTGAAGAAAAACGCTTACTCATCAAGGGATTGAGCGATTTGAATTTTTCTTTTATGTCCTAACTAGAGTGCGTAGTGCTATAACCCTAATGGTTAGAGGCTAAATCTCTGACGACTTGTTTAGGTTGGGTTGCCGTTTAGCCTAAAAGCCTAAGCTTGCCTGCCTTTATTTCAACGAAGATAGTATGTTCCATACATCTGCCTTACGATAGGAAATCCTGTATTGATAACGATTTGCGGCTCATAATAATAGTAGATAGCCAGAGTCGGGGGAGCATACCCTGCATAAAGTAGGGGTACGACATGTCGTACCCCTACCTGGCTAACGTCGCTATCGCACAAGTGTCATAATTAACCCATCTACAACCGCCCAGATCACTTATTTTTACCGTTAACTGTAGTTATTGAACTGACACTCTAAACGCTACCAAACGTAGGAATTGGGCTATTCGTCGGACGACCAAAACTGGGTAGGTCAACATGAGTGATATTGCGATTCCTGACAGCGAGTCGATAGCTGACACTTTGTAACTCCGCATGAAGTTGGCGATTTTCTCGTTGTAAGCGGCTCACCTTATCTCTCACTGGTGCCATGCGTTCAGCAAACTTCTGGCGATAAATTTGGGGTAGCTCCTGAACCACCTGCTCTAACATGCGCGACCGATCCGTTAATTCTTGCACAGACTGGCGCAACTGATAAATTTCTTGATCGCGAGTCGTAATCTGCTCTTGGTAAAATCTGACTTGCTGCTCCACATCTTGCAACTGTTCTCGCAAGACTCGCATTTGGGCTTGATGACGCTCAGAAACCTCGGCTGGCGGTTTAAAGCTCGCATTGCCTTTAACCAAGCGAAATAGCTCTTGAGAGAGTTGCTGCACGAGCTGATCTCTCAGATGTAACTCTTCCCGAAGGCGAGACACTTCAGTTTGCAGCGCTGGTAGGGTTGGGGTTTCAGTCGCGTTCACGATAGCTTACAGCTCCAATACAATAGGGACTCCCAATAGCAGAAGACGATGGGCAACGTCGCTCGGTGATGTGATTACCCTGTAGGAGGATGATATCACTACTAGGGTTATGCTTGACACGTTAACTCCAAAATAGTCATTTGTCATTTATCATTGGTGGTTGGGAATGAGTGAGTTGCTCTTGCACCAATTGCGCTAACTTTTGGGCGGCACCTGATTCACCCCGGACTGCCCGCAGGCGCGATCGCATGTCTTCTAGTTTTTGGGGATGCTCTAAATACTCAAGTACCAATTGTGCCACATCCTGAGGTTTCAGTTGACCCACGACTTCTGGCACAATTTCCGCTTTTGCCCAAATATTGGGCCACGCAAATAGGCGTTTTTGTTGCAGAATCAGCCAATTAATCAGTTTGGCAAAACTTGTTCCTACTCCGGGTAACCGCGCTAACAATCCGGGTAATCCATCCCAAGCCCGCATCGCATCCAGTTGCTGAGTCGGTAATAACACAATCATCGGTACACCGAGGGAACCTAATTCCGCCGTATTCGCTCCCACTGTGGTTAAGCACAGACAGCATTGGGATAATATCTCATGGGCGGGAAATTCGGTTATAAGTTCTACCGTTACACCACTCGCCATTTGGAGTCTTGAGTGTAGGGGCGGGTTTAGGGAATTTTGTTTCGTGAGTGATGATAACTTGGGTTCAAAACCCGCCCTGAATAATGTAGAGACTTCGCTCAAGGGAACCTGGTTTTGACTGTAGGGACGAGTTTCACTACTATCGTTTTCTGTCACCCGGATATTGCTAAACCCGCCCTCATCTTCCCTATCTCCCCTCACCAATTCCGCCGCCCCCCATACTAATTTCTGAATCAGGGGATTTTCTTGGGGATCAGCAAAACGGGCTAGCGTGGGTAAATCTAAGGTTGGTGCAACAGGAATCAAAAAACGGGTTTGAGGTCTAACTTTGTGAATGTGTTCAGCAATAGCTAACCCTAATGGTACTCCCTGAATCAATTTGGCAGGTTTTGACCCTGGAAGTAAACCAATCCATTCAATTGGGGAAGTGTTAAGTGTTGACCCTTCACTGCCTTCGAGGACAGGGTTTTGAGTTAACTCCCTCTGCTTCCCCAGCTCCCCCTGCTTCCCCAGCTCCCCCTGCTTCCCCAGCTCCCCCTGCTTCCCCAGCTCCCCCTGCTCCCCTGCTCCCTTACTCCCTCTTGCCACATCTGCCATTAAATCTCCCACTACCGTTAACTTGTAGCGATATTTTGTCGGGGCTTTGGCAATAATATCGGGTTTCATCACCCCGAACCGATCAATCCAGCGATGCCAACGGGCATCCCATTCGGCATAAACAACAGTACGATATTTTAAGCGAGAACCAATAACGACAGGAAAAAACTGATCGCCGCCTAAGAATACCACCACGCCGCGATCGCGCCAGTCCCAATTTTCGGCAGTTTTCCCCCAGAGCAAAAAGGGAAAGAAATGCTCTGCCCCTTGCACTCGGTCTACTTCGGGGTAGGATTGAACAATCTGGGCTTCTTTGCCTGTAGCATTGGGACAAGGAGACAGAATCACCGAGATTCGGAAGACAGCGCGATCGCATCCTAGCTGCTGGCGCAAGGCTTTGACCACAGGACGTACCCAGGTGGTAACTTCACCCGGACCATTGGAGAGAATTAAAATATCAGTAGCTGGCATCCCATCCAAAATCTAAACTTTAAACTTCACTATAAAATTAGCCAACCTTAGCAAAAATCAACCAAATCAGTGAGTGCTATTCGTTTTGATCAAGTTCATCTCCAATTTCCCGGGACACCCCAACCTGCGGTAAATGGTGTAACCTGCGACATTGAAGCGGGTCAACTGGTCGTCATTTTAGGTCCATCGGGATGTGGTAAAACCACAGTTCTCAAGATGGTCAATCGATTGTATGAACCCACATCCGGTGCGATTTATCTGGATGGGGTTAACATCCGCAAAATGAAAGTCACGACGCTGCGTCAGCAAATTGGCTACGTGATTCAACAGTCGGGCTTATTTCCGCATCAGACGGTGGCAGAAAATATTGCCGTTGTTCCCAAGCTTCTGGGATGGTCACGCTCAAAATACCAGTCTCGCGTTGATGAGTTATTGACGCTGGTCGAACTCCCCCCTCAAGTTTACCGGAATCGTTACCCGGCACAGTTATCCGGTGGACAGCAGCAGCGTGTTGGCGTGGCGCGGGCGTTGGCTGGTGATCCGAAGTTAATGCTAATGGATGAACCTTTTGGTGCCATTGACGCGATTACCCGCCAATCTTTGCAAGACGAAATCTTACGAATTCAGCGTCAACTGCATAAAACGATTCTTTTTGTCTCCCATGATGTGGAGGAAGCGCTGCGTCTGGGGGACAAGATTATGATTTTGCAAAAGGGTGAAATTGTCCAATTTGATACGCCGTTAAATATTTTGACGCACCCGGCTAATGATTTTGTCCGGGAGTTAATGGGTGCCGATGATATGTTGCGTCAGTTAAGTTTACAGGGCGTGGAGACGGCAATGCAGCCAGTTTCTCCAGATTATCAGTATCAGGATAATCGTGCGATCGCGCCTCACGAGAATTTGCGTCAAGCTTTATCCCTCCTCTTACAGACAGGAACTCAGAGATTGCCTGTCATGGATGAAGGAAAGGTAATTGGTGTATTAACCCTAGAGACGATTCAAAAAGCCGCCAAGATGGGTCAAACTTGATAGCCAGTTATCTGTCTTATTCGGAGTTTCGGAAAATAGCCACTAGGCAAAAAAATAGTGTTACATAGTTTTTGGAATTATCCAATTTAAGATATTACTATGAACAACTCGTCTTTTTTTGATGAACAAAAGCAACAATCACTCGTTAAAGCCAGAATAGTTGAGAAATACTTTTGGGCATGGGCAAAAGTTATCATTGGATTTTTGAAACAAAAAGAACAAAAGCAAAAGTCAAAGAAGCTGAAACTTGCTTATATTGACTTGTTTGCCGGTCCTGGTCGATATCAAGATGGTTCCGAATCGACACCGTTGCGTGTACTGGAAACTGCTATTCGAGAACCAGATTTTAGAGAACGCTTGATAACGCTTTTTAATGATGCTGATGCAAATAATACACAGTCACTCCAGAACAACATTCAGTCAATTCACAATATCAATAAACTAAAAAATAAACCCATTGTTATAAACCATGAAATTGGTGAAGAGATAGTTCAGAGGTTTGAACAAGTTAAATTGGTTCCCACTCTATTTTTTGTCGATCCATGGGGATATAAAGGATTGTCATTACAACTTATTAATTCTGTGGTTAAGAATTGGGGCTGTGACTGTATATTTTTCTTTAACTACAACCGGATTAATATGGGATTAGGTAACGATGCCGTAAAAAATCATATAAATGCTCTATTTGGCGAAGAACGTGCGTCAGAACTTCGAGAAAAATTGCAGCTACTAAAGCCAGCCAAGAAAGAAATCGCTATTGTCGAAGAAATTTGTGAAGCGTTAAAAGAAATGGGTGGAGAGTATGTGCTTCCTTTCTGTTTTCGACATGAAAATGGCAACCGTACTAGCCATCATCTAATTTTTGTCAGTAAGCATGTAAGAGGTTATGAGATTATGAAAGAGATTATGGCAAAGGAAAGTTCGACAACAGAACAAGGTGTTCCATCTTTTGAGTATAATCCGGCAACAAAATTCCAACCTTTACTTTTTGAACTTTCACGTCCACTGGATGAACTCACAGATATGTTATTAGATGAGTTTGCCGGTCAAACAATGACGATGATAGAGGTTTATCAAAGACATCATATTGGTAAACGGTACATCAAGAAAAATTACAAAGATGCTCTTCTAAACTGAAGTTCCCCCCATCCCGATTGAGGATAGAAGCCTAAACCGTGACTATGTAAGCGTTTGAGCCAATTATCCTTCTCAATTCGTACCCATGTATATTTAAGATTTTCTTAATACTCTTGGGGAAAAATCTGTGAGAC
>NZ_JAVKEA010000026.1:0-7409 GCF_040221695.1 Coleofasciculus sp. E2-BRE-01
GCCCTCAACTCAAGTTGGGGCTAAAAGCTTAAACCCGTTAAAACGGGTTCAACTATTTACTTATACGGAAGGGGGCGAGGGCGTGAGTGATACAAAGTCAGACCTCAACTCAAGTTGGGGCTAAAAGCTTAAACTCGTTAATACGGGTTCTACTATTTAGTTATGCGGAACGGGGCGAGGGTGTGATTGGATGATACAAAGTCCGCCCTCAACTCAAGTTGGGGATAAAAGCTTAAACCCGTTAAAACGGGTTCAACTATTTACTTATACGGAAAGGGGCGAGGGTGTGAGTGGGTGATACAAAGTTGCAGTTTAATGTAGAACTTTCTTTTTCCCCAATTTCCCCATCTTTTTAAGTTGACATGCATGGGAGGGGTCTTTTCCCTAGTGAGTTAACCAACCGGATCATTTTCTGGTATCCAAGTTAGTCAGATTCGGCTTCAATAACGTGCCATTCGGGTTAGGTTATTATTAATTTATATCAGAGTTAAAAGTATGATACTGGGAGTCACTGAACTGGGGGGTCAGACCCCTCCCTAACTCTCCCTGGTAGGGGATGATTTGGTAGCTTGTGCTACAATTACTGGGAAATTATCCCATCAATTTCAATGATTGAATGGGTATGCTAGCATTGGGGCATTTACTTGTATAGCGGTTTTGAGTTGCTCCGTAATAATACGGTGTGAAAAACTGGGTCAGAGTCTGTAAACTGAAGTTATCAGCTATCAAGTGATACTGAGCATCTTAACTCAATTGTGAGTTAGGTATAGTGTTAAGGTGATAACCAACAGCGATCCGGCTATTGCGATCGCGTACTCTCTAGGCAAAACTCCCAGGTTAGCGGGAGATGCGGGGAAAGTACGGAATATCTAGGGTTTCTAGTCACATTTCCCCGCCCAGTCATGTCCTAGACGTAAATCGCGCTATGCGATTCGTCTGAGGCGTGTCATGATTAAAGGGACAACTTCACACACTGACTCTTCGGAGTAGAGTGTGGGCTTCTAGAAATAGTAAGCCTAATAAACTAACTATCAAGTTTTGATTTTTAGGGGTGCATCAATTGATTCATAAATCTTTGTCAGGCGTAAATCTTGCTCCAAATGTTGTTACGGTATCACTGCGATCGCCGTCCCATAGTGTACCGATTCAACAATGGCATTTTACCGATCAACCGATTATTAAAATAGGGCGCTGTGCAGATAACCATATTGTGCTGCGAAGTTCGGTTGTCTCGCGTTACCATCTGGAATTGCGGCGTATGGGGAACCGATGGAAATTGATTAACTTTGGTAACAATGGGACGTATAAGGACGGTCAACCGATTACGGAACTGGAGATTCAAAATGAAACGATTATTCGACTTGCTCTTTCGGGTCCTCAGTTACAAATTAATCTGAGCGCCACTGTACCAGAACCCTTGTTAAAGTTACTGCGCCATCACGATTCGGGTAATCAGCCTCTTCCGGGACGATTACGCACCATGTTGAGCGGAAGTTAAATATCTGTAGGGGTAGGGAGTTGGGGAAGCTGGGGAAGATGGGGAAGCTGGGGGAGCTGGGGGAAATGTCAATGCTACTCAAAGTATGGGTAGCTAAGGGCTGAAGGGGTGATGTCATGTTCGGTCAAACACCTCTAATAAAAACGCCTGAAACCCCTGTTATTACAGCATTGCAATTATGGGCAATCCTTAGGATATGAGTCGCTGCTAACCTTCATTTGGTTAATCAGGTCGCGTACCATCAGGGCGTGGTCTTGGGTAGCACAGAAAACCAGGGTTTTCTCGTTCTGGTTAATCGCTTCCATGAAGACTCACACCCGATAGGCTTCACGGGGTCGCATTTCAATGATGCGGTTAAAGTCGGCTTCGGTGTAGACGCGATCGCGCTCGATGGTTCCGGCGTCTACAATGTCCTCATCGTTGTAAACGTATTCATCCAGATTGGTTTGGATAAAAAAGTCGGGGGGATATTCGCCGAAGTTGGGCGTGGGTTCCTTATCGCCGTTTTTCGGGGCTTTGCGTTTTTTTGGCAATGGCTTCCGGGTCAATCCGGACTAAGGCATCGGCTGGGAAGGCGGAAAAGTCGATAAAGGCTTGGTTGGCGAGGATGTTGCGGTCTGCCAGAAAGAGAATGCGAGGACGGCGGCTGGGTTGGCGGGTTTCGTCCACCACACCCCAACCCGCAGCACGGAGGGCAGGGTCAATCAGTTCGGCTCTGGTTTCGGCTTCATTCGTGATTTTGGGGGATTTGGATTTGCGTTAAAACACTTTTATTCTTACTCTATAAGGGTTTCGCGGATTCGCTATGGCTAAAATGGATTTGCGTTAAAGCACTTGGGTCTATGCCCAAAAGGGCAGATAACGAGCGTAACGAGTTGAACTCGATTCAGATTCATCGAGCTTGATTAGTCCTGCTTCTTTAGTCGCACCAATCACTTGAGAGACAGTGCCAGTTTTTGATTTGTTTAGACGAAATCGCTCTCGTAGACTTTGATTAGACATACGCTGATTACTAATATAGAGGAGGCAGCAGTGCTGATAACAAGCTCGAATTCGATCAGATTGACTCATCTCATTAAAGTCTTGGTGAGCGAATAAGACAGCAATCGTTCGGATGTCACCTACTCTAAAGTCTGGGGCAGGAAGTTGATACGCCTCGGCAGCGCAAATAACCTTATCAATACCGCTTCCCTTTTCTTCACAAACTCTAAAGCGGCGCATTAAGTCAGCTAATTGCTCATTGCGGGAGCGATACTCGTCTATGAAACGTTCTACCTTAATTGGGGGAATGCCAGGATTAGAGATTTCGACTCGATCGTCGTACATCTCGATTATGACTGAAGTACCTGTGGCGAGAAAATCTTGGTGAACCAAAGCGTTAGCAATTAACTCTCGTAGAGCTTGCCTTGGGAACATTTTTACTTCTTCTCTTACAACTTCTTCGACACAGCGATTCTGGGGGGCGGATGAATGGACAAAATCAACTAAACGCTCAAAACCTACTGCATATCCTTTCTGTTCCGTCTGGTCTATACGAGTATGAAGTTTATTTGCCCCTTCATAAATAATAATTCGTGCTGCTTTACGAGCCAAGCTAAAAGAAAAGTTGTCAAGTCGTTTAGCAAGAAGGATGGCAGATAGATTAGGAATTATCCACCCTTGTGAGGCTTGTTGAAGTAGTTGATCGCTTTGTAATCTTTCTAGAACAGCATCACGATTGGTGGGATAAGGAAGCTCTAGCAGTTCAAAGTAGGTTTGTGTATCTAGTAGAGCAATGACTTCATCAGGACTGGCATTAGAACGAGCAGGTTGAGAAAACCAATCTTGTTGATCTTCAGCAAAGATACGCTTGAGCATATCTGGAGTCATGGGTACAAGATCTTCGCCTGCTCGCATGAGATAAGCTCCCTCAAAAGCTATGGGTTGTCCAGTAGGTCTGGTTGGAACTTCAAAAACCAACACCCGACCTTTGGGGTGGTTTAGTTCTGTAATTTCTACCCGTAGGCGAAGCTTTTCGACAATTTGCGCTTTGATTTTGTTGAGAGCTTCGGGTGTTGGGAAGGCTTGAGAACCAACCACCTGATGCGGTCGTTTGTCAGTAATACCAAAAATGAGATACCCTCCTCCCTCATTAGCGAGGGCGACGCAGTATTTCATCAGTTTGGTGTTATCAAATTGGTTTTTGGCTTCTTTAAATTCGAGTTGCTCATGTTCGACAGAAGAATTTAACCAGCCTTCTAAAGTCTCAAGAGTGATCATGCGGCAATTTCCTCTGTCGTAGTGGTATTTACAGTAACTTCTCCGGTAAATGCTTTGTGGAGAATGGATTGTTTGAGTTCTTGCAGGGCTTCGAGTTTGCGTTGGTAGATGGATTCGAGGCGTTGGGTTTCTCGATAAACATCGTTTAGCTTTTTTAATACTATCTCTTGCTCAGGAATTGATAGCAAAAAAACGGGTAAATCTTGAATAATAGATTTATTTATTTTTCTCATTGTGGGGTTGGTTCCTCTCGCACTACTCGTAATTAGTTCCCGAATCTGAGGAGTCCTGAAGTGCCAATAAACAAGTCTCCTTCTTACTTTGTCTTCATCAATTCTCATTTTCATGATTAAATCGCAGCAAATTTTTAGCTCTTCCATGCCATCACAAATTGCAACGTGTCCTACAAGTTTACTTGTGTTAATTCTAGTCATTAGAAAATCATCATTTTTTAGCCAATAATGAGCATCATTTTTAGTAGTAGCATTAATGTATTTAACCTTACTTATGTCAAATTCAAACACTGTAACAATAGTTGACTGTTATAACCATCACCCATCACTTTTTCACCTCGCCAAGCTTGGGACTCCAAAACGTCCCCTTTTTCGTCCAAAAATAAGCCACAGTTTTACATTTCCCCTGACGAGACTTGGGATTTGCACAACGCAGCATCTTTTTAGCTTGACCCTCTTTCTCATATTCATACAACTCCAACGGCTTGCCACACTTGGGACAAGCATACTCGGTTAAGTTGGCTGGCTTGGTGGGTTTGGCGGCTACAGGACGTTCCGAACGGGGTAACTCATACTCCCCAACCTTCCCATTCCAAAACATTACCGCCCCACATCCCCCCTCACGGTTATCGCAACTGAGGAAATGATCGGCTTTTAGCTTCTTAGATGTAGAAAATACCTTAGTCATCCGATGCTGACATTTAGGACAGGAATAATCCGTGAGTTCCGTTCTCGGACGCCGTTTTGATTCAGCTTTCGGGGTAGACTGAGTTTGACTGGCTATCTCTGGGACTTGGGCAAATGCCGAGTTGAGCGCCGGAGCAAAATAATCCCGATTCCACCCGGTTAAATAACACTCCCAATCCAATTTCCCAGACGCGATCGCATCTAAATCCGATTCCATCTTAGCGGTAAATTCTGGCTGAATTAGATCCGGTAACACCTGTGCCAAAAATGCATCCAATTCCATCCCCAGTTGGGTTGGCTGCAATTTCCCTTTGCTTAACTGCACATAGTTACGCGCTTTCAATGTCTTAATCGTTGGCGCATAAGTGCTAGGACGACCAATTCCAGACCGTTCCATCGCCTGTACCAGTTTGGGTTCGCTGTAGCGTGGGGGTGGCTGCGTCTGTTTCTTATCCGCACCTGCGTTATCTAATGTCAGAGATTGTCCTGGCTGTACTCGTGGTAATTGGGAATCGGCGGCAATATTATGCCAATAGCGAGTATAACCGGGTACGAGTAACACTTGTCCTCTGGCTTCCCAAAATACATCCCCCGATTGGGTGATAATCCGAGTTTTGGACAATTGAGCTTGACAGCACTGAGTTGCGATCGCGCGACGCCAAATTAAATCATACAGTTTTGCCTCATCCCTAGTCAGTTGAACCGATAATTGTTCTGGTGTGCGTTCAACATGAGTCGGACGAATCGCTTCATGGGCTGCTTGCGCCCCAGATTTGGAGCGATGGGCGGCTACTCTAGAGGGTACATTATCCGGGTCATGCTGTAAAAGCCACTGTTTCGCCGCCTGACAAAACTCTGGAGACAACGCCACCGAATCCGTCCGCATATAGGTAATATGTCCCGCTTCATAGAGGCTTTGGGCAATTTTCATCGTCACTTCTGGATTCAGCTTCAGTTTCGCACCAGCAGATTGCTGAAGCGTAGAAGTTATAAAGGCGGCGGGGGGAGATTGTTTAACCGTTTTTCCCTCGACTGTGACAACATGATGAGAATGAGACCGTGCGATCGCAACGAGTTGATCCGCGTCTTCCTGAGAGAGTACCCGCGTCCCCTCTGATACTGGCGTCTCCTCCCCCGCATCATCCGGTTGAGTCTTATTTTTATCCCTCGAATTCCGCCGTTGTGCCGTTTGCGGGTAAGTTCGACCCGCGTAAACAGCTTTAAATCCCTCCTGATACTCCACCCAGACGACCCAATAATCCTGGGGTTTAAATGCCAAAATCTCTTGTTCTCGCTTCACCAATAGATGCAGTGTCGCACTCTGCACCCGTCCCATGGACTTGCAGCCGTTATTCAAGCGCCAGACTAACCGACTCCCCTTATATCCCACCAACTTATCCAAACAATCCCTGGCGCGTCCGGCGGCGACTAAGTTTGAGTCAAGGGTTTTCGGATGTGCGATCGCGCGATCGACGGCGGCTTTGGTAATCTCGGTATAGGTCACCCGTAACGGATTCTTTAATCGCAAAGCCTGGGTCAAATGCCAACCAATGGTTTCCCCTTCTCTATCGGGATCAGTCCCCAGGTAAATTCGGTCAGCTTGGCGAATCGCACCACGCAACTCCGATAAGATTTTCTTGGCTTGACTACTCCGGGGAACGTAGCGACAGTGGATGTGGGAACCGTCCAAATCAAATCCCAGAGAATCTTCACCATCATCGGCTAATTCCCGAACGTGACCCATACTCGCTTTAACCGTCCAGCCAGCACCGAGAATGGATTTAAGCTTTTTGACCTTACCGCCTGATTCGATAATTAATAGATTCGCCATGGCTTTTGGCAGGAGATGAGGGCTTATCTTGATGCCCAGAGAAGACCTTCACTTTCAGTGACGGGATGAATCCGGGCGCTCTTGATTCTAGACATACTCCTTAAGTTTTTCAATTGTAATGTAACACCGCCGCAATTAGCCAGTAGGGTGCGTTAGCGGGGCAATAATTTAGGGGAAACTCCAGTCAATTGTGTTCCCCGCGTAACGCACCAATACAAATGGATAATATAAATAATCGCGTTTTAAACGTTGATAATCTCGGAAAGTGCGATCGGCTAACATAGGTGAATAGAACTAAAAACTTGGTTAATCAACCTAATTTTGAGAAAGACATGAAAATTTAAGTCAGCAAGTAGGGTGCGTTAGCGGGGCAATAATTTAGGGGAAACTCCAGTGAATTGTGTTTCCCGCGTAACGCACCAATACAAATGGATAATATAAATATCGCGTTTTTAAAGTTGATAATCTCGGAAAGTGCGATCGGCTAACATAGATGAATAGAACTAAAAACTTGGTTGATCAACCTAATTTTGGGAAAAATATAAAAATTTGAGTCAGAAACCGGGTTTTTAACTGCCTAAATCGCTAATCTCTATGACAGGAAATGACGGATGAACAAAAGGGAACGTTTGCCAATATTTGCCCGGATTTTGTGGTGGAGTTACGATCGCAGTCGGATACTCTGAAGTTGCTGCAAGAGAAGATGCAGGAGTAATATGGGGTAAGGGCACGGCAATGCCCATTGGTGTCAACTTAAGGTGAAAGCTCGGTTGAGCAAGGGTGTCGGGTGTCGGGTGTCGGGTGTCGGGTGTCGGGTGTCGGGTGTCGGGTGTCAGGATGGAATTGTCTGTTGGAGGCGAAAAAACCTCACACCTACCACCATTCACCTCACCTATTCATC
>NZ_JAVKEA010000027.1:0-18412 GCF_040221695.1 Coleofasciculus sp. E2-BRE-01
CCTGTTTGAAAAAAACATTGTGGATGAATAGGTGAGGTGAATGGTGGTAGGTGTGAGGTTTTTTCGCCTCCAACAGACAATTCCATCCTGACACCCGACACCCGACACCCGACACCCGACACCCGACACCCTTGCTCAACCGAGCTTTCACCTTAAGTTGACACCAATGTCCTCTCGTTCTCCCCTACAAGGGGAGATGGCAAAGGATGCTTCGCTTTTTTTGCACGGAAGGGGGAGCATCAAAGCCCCTCCCCGTGGCGGCTATGCATTACCCACATCTTTCTTAAACTGAAGTTGCTGCAATTTTTTTTTACAAAGGCTACCGTTGATCTAAGTCGTGGTGACATGTCTGTCCCGCCAAGACTGAAAACGACCAGGAGATTGTATGCCATTATACGCAGAGTTACACCGTCATCTGGGGGGTTCAGTGGTTCCTCGGATTCTCTGGCGATATTTTCAACGTCAAACTGATCCGTTGACCCAGAAATTTGCCGACTATGACGACTTTGAGGAATTTTACACGCGATCGCGCAATACATTAGATGAGTATTTGGAACTGCACACGTTAGTCGAACATGTGCAAACGGCGCAAACCTTACCCTATTTTATTTATCGCTTAATTCGCGGCGCGTATATCTTTGAGAATTTAGCCTATTTAGAACTGCGGTATACGCCTTATTTACGCACATCGGAACAATTAAGTCAATCAGAACGGATTGATCAGATGGCGCAGATTGTGGAGATTGTCGGACAAGCCAGTCAAGTCCAGGATTATCCGATGGTAACCAGTCAAATTCTTTGTATGCATGCGCGGCTTCCCTATAACGTGAATAAGGCAATTGTGGATCTCGCCGCCCAAAGGAAGGATTATGTCTGTGGGGTGGATTTGGCAGGAGGAGATGCCCATTATGGGGAACGGCTAGCCGAATTTGTCGGACTCTATCAGTATGCGCGATCGCTCGGTTTGAATACAACCGGTCATCTCTACGAAACCAGCGACGGTTGTTATCCGGAACTGTTACCCTATTTAATGCGGATTGGTCATGGAATTCATATTCCCTTAAAGTATCCAGCGTTGTTAAAAGATGTCGCCCAGCGCCAGCAATGTTTAGAAGTCTGTCCCACGACGTACCTAAAAACCGGAACCTTGGAGGATATTCAGCAACTTAAAATCGTCTTTGATTCCTGTTTCGAGGCGGGGGTTGACATTGCCATTTGTACCGACAACGCCGGATTAAATAATGTGCGCTTACCCTTTGAGTACGAAAACCTATTAACTCAAGATATTATTGATTTTGAGCAAATGCAAGCCTGTCAAGATGCCGCCTTTCGTCACGCCTTTGCTTGGCCCCATCAACAGCATCCCGCCTCTCTCTTAACCGGATTGTTGAAAAATCCCAGAGATGAGGTTGTCGCCGCTAATGGTACACCCAGAACCAAAGATTAAGTGGTCGAACCCGCTAACATAAATTAACGCTTGTTAGGGGCGATCCGCTAACATAAATTAACAGCCTGTAGGGGCGATCCGCTAACATAAATCAACACCATGTAGGGGCGATCCGCTTGCATCAATTAACAACGGTAGTCCACTCAATTTGCTCGGGTCGCCCTTTCCTCCTGTTTAAGCAAAGATAATATCAAAGACAGTATCTCAACAGTTAACGTTAATTGTGTCCACCGACTTAATCAACATCATTAATAATTTTAAATTCATTCGATATACGTTCCGACAACGGTAATAATTCGGCTTCATTTACCGGATCAGATAATTGTTGATAAATGTCCCGAACTAATCGATACCGACCCGGAATGGGAGCGTCAAACGTAGGTGCAGCATTATATCCAGGCAAATAACCATAAACCTGATAAGTATCTTGGTATGTCTCTCCCGGAGGAATTTCCCAAGGCGGACTTAAACATTCATTCTCTACCGGAGAATATACCGTTACCCATTCCCCATCCCTATATTTTTGTAATTGAGGCGCAGATGGTTGGTGACAACCTATTAAATAAACAGTATTGCCTGTCGTATTCGTATATTCAGTTTCAATTGTTAATTTAACCCCAGGTTGAGGATTATTTACAATCTCGGCATAGTAGCTTAATTTATCGGTACGAATCGCCGAGTTACCTATTGTCTGTGATGTTGCTGAACAGGCTACGGTTACACTTGCTAACGCTATACCCATCCATCTAATTCTCTGGTTTAATTTCATAGTCATGCCTACTTGATTTGCAGATACTTATATAATGTCCGGACTCATTACCCCTACTAAAAATGTACGGGCTCCAAAACCCAAGCCCCTACTCCCCATCACCGTAATTATGGGTATTCAACCGGACATGATATTAAAATATAACTTGACTTATTGGCGGGTGTCGCGGCTAGCCACAGATGAAAACTCTGAGCCACTAGACTTATACCTTTCGGAAAAAGTTCCTCAATTCAACTGATTTACCTTCGTTTAGGGTTTAACGGGGGGGTAACTATCTTTAACATGTCGCATTACTTCTTGATAAATTTCGCTACTTACGCGACTGCCCCGTCTAAAGTCTTCTAATTTGGCATTATCCAAATAGAATTCAATGGTGAATTTAATTAAGGTAAACCCCTCATATTGGGATGTTCCCTTCATCCTAATTTTCGGTTCTTGCCGTTGACTTCTGGCTTGTTTAAATCGCTCCCGCAACCATTTCACTAAATCCATGACATAATCATCGAGCCGCGTTTCTTCCCGATGAGGATTACTAATTTTCTGAAAAACTCGTTGAAATCGTCGTTTTAACAGTTCAATTTTCCGCTCCCATTCGTCAGGTAAAATATATTGATCTTCATCGCGTAAATCTGGATCTCTTAACCAAATGCGATACCATTCCCGCACCAAACCAATTAATGTGTCTTGCGATTCATTTTCTTCCAATTCAAAGATAATCCGTTTATTCTGCCGTCTTTGCACAACTTCTAAACCCACTTGTTGAAGAACATCCTCATATTCTTGTTGGATCGTTTCAATCTCTTCAATATTTAGCCCGCCTTTTTCGGCAAATTGAATCGTTACCATCAGGGCTTCTAACCCTTGCTCAATATCTTCGAGTTTGAGGTTGACATCATTTTCCAGAAGTAGACGCTGACGACTCACTTCTTTTTTGTAGATAAAATTAGTCCCTAAATTATCGACAATAAAAAAATCATCGATATGGCTTAATTTTTTATCAATATCTCCTAATGTATCCGGATGAGCAAAAACAATTTCCCACATGAGCTGCTGACTTTCCTCTAAATCACATTCAGGCGGTATTTCTATCGGCAATGCGTAGAAGTGATGGGGAATCGGGCGACTTAAATTGGTAATCAATTGACTTTGTAAAACGCTATTGGGGATATAGACTTCACTGCGGTCATCAAATATATAAAGTTGAGTCACGCGCACGCCAATCTTTCGCAGCATACCAATAGAGCCATTTTCTAACTCCAGAATGTCACCAAATTGAAATGGCGTATCAATCAATAGAACAATTCCACTAAAGAAGTTCGCTAAAATATCTTTAACCGCAAACCCGATAATGAACGTCGCCCCACCCAATGTGACCCAAATCCCCGTTAAATCAACACCAAAGGATTGGAGAACAAAAGCACTAGCCAGCAGAAAAATCACAAACGGGACAACCCCTTCCAGGAGAGGCAGCAGCACGTTGTCCCACATCGCTTCTGTTTGTCGGGCGTAATCTTTGAGGTAGTAGACAAAAACTTGAATAAATAACTGGATCAACCAATAACTGACTGCCACAATAATGCCAGCAGTCAACAGGCGATCAAACCAGCCGATGGTATCCCCAGAATCAAGATCGGCAAAGGAAACCTTTAAACTGACCAGAATGAAAATCGTCAGGATGGGATAGGCGGAGACATTCAGGGTGACGAGGGCAATATCGCTCTCAAACTTCCGAAAAATGGAGCGTAGCCCATAAAATAAGAGGACATAGAGGAGACAGGCACCTAGGGCGGCGATCGCTAGCTTCCCCAAAACGAACCCAATGGTCTGTAAGGGAATGACAGTAAATGCAGTGAACAGAATCAGAGTGTTGATGTTCATGGTGGATTGCCACGTAGTTTGCTTGAAGGCGAAGAAGTACCACGTAGCTTACTTCTCTCTTCGCCAGTACCATGAACATGATATGATGATTAGCCCAACTGGATGCCAGTTGGAGAAGCGACTACCGATGGGTTTGATGATCCCCCTTTCGGATAAGATGAGAAAATGCAAAGGAACCAAGTAACATAACTTGATAACGTTCTAGCAAGTCGGTTGAGGTATACAAGTAAATGAACCAAGAAATTTTCGATAGAGTCAAAAAAATAGTTGCGGAACAACTGGAAGTTGAACCCGGTGACGTAACCCCTCAAGCTAACTTTGCCAATGATCTCAACGCCGACTCCTTGGACGTGGTGGAATTGGTTATGGCTTTAGAGGAAGAGTTCGATATCGAGATTCCAGACGAAGCCGCTGAACAGATTGCCACAGTCCAAGCGGCTGTGGACTATATCAGCTCAAAAACAGAAGCGGCGGCTTAATCAGCGGTTGTCTTCTCGACCAAGTTCTGCGTTATCGGGCAGTTTCCCTGTTTTATTGGCATCATGACAAACATTGAACTCAAGCGCGTTGTTATTACAGGTTTGGGCGCGATCACTCCCATCGGCAATACCCTGGCGGAGTATTGGGATGGACTTTTAGGTGGGCGTAATGGGATTAGTACAATTACCCGGTTTGATCCCTCCCGCCATGCCTGTCGAATTGCTGGCGAAGTCACGGGGTTTAATCCCCATGACTATATGGATCGCAAAGAAGCTAAGCGAATGGATCGCTTTGCCCAATTTGGAGTCGCGGCTAGCAAACAAGCGATCGCGGATGCGAAGTTTGTCATTAATGAACTGAACGCAGAACAGGTGGGCGTCGTCATTGGCACCGGGGTTGGCGGGATTAAAGTCATGGAAGACCAACAAGAGGTCTACTTGAATCGGGGTCCTGATCGCTGTAGTCCGTTTATGATTCCGATGATGATTGCCAATATGGCAGCCGGACTTACGGCAATTCATACCGGGGCAAAGGGACCAAATACTTGTACCGTCAGCGCCTGTGCCTCTGGCGCCCATGGGGTAGGAGATGCCTTTCGCTTGATTCAACGGGGGTATGCCCAGGCGATGATTTGTGGGGGAACGGAAGCCGCTGTAACTCCGTTATCCGTAGCGGGATTTGCCTCGGCAAAAGCCCTGTCTACCCGCAATGATGACCCCGAACACGCCTGTCGCCCCTTTGATCGCGATCGCGATGGCTTTGTTATGGGTGAAGGGGCAGGCATTTTAATCCTAGAAGAACTAGAACACGCCTTGAGTCGAGGGGCGCGTATTTATGCCGAAATGGTCGGGTATGGCATGACCTGTGATGCCTATCATATGACCTCACCCGTACCCGGTGGTGAAGGGGCAGTCCGGGCAATGCAGTTGGCACTCAAGGATGGGGGATTGCAGCCTGAAGATGTCAGCTATATTAATGCCCACGGCACGAGTACACCCGTTAATGATCCCACAGAAACAACGGCGATTAAAAAGGTTTTGGGCGATCATGCCTACAAAATTGCCGTCAGTTCCACCAAATCGATGACGGGTCATCTGCTAGGCGGTTCTGGAGGAATCGAATCCGTCGCCTCTGTTTTAGCGGTAGCCCATGACCAAATTCCGCCGACGATTAATTTAGAAAATCCTGATCCAGACTGTGATCTCGATTATGTACCGAATCAAAGCCGCCAGCAAACTGTAGATGTGGCGCTATCGAATTCCTTTGGCTTTGGCGGTCATAATGTCACCTTAGTCTTCAAGAAGTACAAACCTTTGTAGAGACGTAGCATGCTACGTCTCTACATCCCCCATCCCTTGCCATATTGCCCAACGTCCGCCCATGCCCAAATGGTTTAACACGGCAGGTCCGTGCAAAGCGGACATACACTATATGCTCTCCCCCCTAGATCGGCTACCCCAGCTAGACCGACTAATTGAGCAGCAGGGCTACTTTGTCATCCATGCGCCCCGGCAAACAGGTAAAACCACTGCCATGCTAGCGCTGGCACAACAGCTTACCGCCAGTGGACGCTATACGGCTGTGATGGTATCCGCAGAAGTGGGCGCGGCTTTTCCCCATGACCCGGGAACAGCAGAACGGGCAATCCTGGATGCCTGGAAAGAGGATGCCACCTTTTGGCTACCCCCCGATCTCCATCCTCCAGATTGGACGCCCTCTGAGCCAGGGCGACAGATTGGGGCAGCGTTAAGTGCTTGGACACAACAGTCCTCCCGTCCCCTGGTTGTGTTCATCGATGAAATTGATGCTCTGCAAGATGAAACCTTAATCGCCCTGTTGCGCCAACTTCGAAATGGCTATCCGAAGCGACCAAAGGGATTCCCCCACGCTCTGGCGCTAATTGGGGTGCGGGATGTGCGGGATTACAAAGTAGCATCTGGGGGGAGTAAGCGTTTGAATACCGCTAGCCCGTTCAATATTAAAGTAGAATCCCTGACGCTACGGAATTTTACCGCCACAGAAGTTGCCCAGCTATATGGACAACACACGGCACAGACGGGTCAAGTTTTTTCCCCTGAAGCGATACAACGGGCTTTTGAATTAACTCAAGGACAACCCTGGTTGGTGAATGCCCTCGCCCGACAACTTGTGGAAGTTATTGTGCCTGATCTGCAACAGGTGATCACCGTTGATCATTTGGAACAAGCCAAGGAAATTTTGATTCAACGGCAAGATACCCATCTGGATAGTTTAGCCCACCTGTTGCGGGAAGACCGAGTAAGGGTCATTCTGGAGCCGATTTTATCAGGACAAGAATTGGGGAATATACCGAATGATGACCGACAGTTTTTGGTGGATTTAGGCTTAGTGGTGCGCCATCCGGCTGGAGGGTTGACGCCAGCGAATCCGATTTACCGGGAAGTTTTACCGAGGGTATTAGCAAGTGGACCCCAGGATAGTTTGCCAGTGATTCACCCCAGTTGGCTAACTCGTGAGGGGAAACTCGATCCGGAGCAACTTCTGGAGGCGTTTCTCAAGTTTTGGCGTCAGCATGGAGAACCCTTACTCAAAAGTGCGCCCTATCATGAGATTGCGCCCCATTTGGTATTGATGGCATTTTTGCATCGGGTGGTGAATGGGGGGGGTACCCTAGAGCGGGAGTATGCTATTGGTACAGATCGGATGGATCTGTGTTTGCGTTATGGGAATGTCACGTTAGCGATGGAGTTGAAGGTGTGGCGGGAGGGACGCCCAGACCCGATTAAAGCGGGATTGGAGCAGATTGATCGCTATTTGGCAGGGTTAGGACTTGAGACGGGATGGCTGGTGATTTTCGACCAACGTCCGGGATTGCCGCCCATTGCCCAGCGTACCACCACAACATCGGCAATTACTCCAGGCGATCGCGCCGTTGTAGTGATTCGGGGATGAGCCAACCCCTACTCCCCACGATTTACCAGACTAACCCCCAATCGCCAAATTTTAGCCAAGCTTATACCAAGCAGTCTTGATCATCGATCCCCCTAATGGGATGATAAGTGTATCCTTGGGGAAAGAGTAACCCTCGCTTTACGGAAAAAATTTTGCGTTAAACCCTAGTTTCCTGGAGTCATTAGATAACACCTATGGTCGTTGCAACCCAATCTCTCGAAGAACTTTGTATTAATTCCATCCGCTTTCTGGCGATAGACGCCGTAGAGAAAGCCAATTCCGGTCATCCCGGATTGCCAATGGGCGCAGCACCGATGGCGTTTGTGCTGTGGGATCGGCTGATGCGGTACAACCCGAAAAACCCCAACTGGTTAAACCGCGATCGCTTTGTTTTGTCAGCGGGTCATGGCTGTATGTTACAGTACGCCTTGCTCTATCTGACCGGCTATGATGACATCACCCTTGATGATCTCAAGCAGTTCCGTCAGTGGGAATCCAAGACTCCCGGTCACCCAGAAAACTTCATGACTCAAGGGGTAGAAGTTACCACTGGACCATTGGGACAAGGGATCGCCAACGGTGTCGGGTTAGCGATCGCAGAGGCACATTTAGCCGCCCAATTCAATAAACCCGATTGCCAAATTATCGACCACTACACCTACGTCATTTTAGGTGATGGTTGCAATATGGAGGGTGTCTCTGGGGAAGCTTGTTCTGTCGCCGGACACCTGGGATTGGGCAAACTGATTGCCCTCTACGATGATAACCATATCTCCATTGATGGTTCCACCGACCTTGCCTTTACCGAAGATGTGGGCAAGCGCTTTGAGGCTTATGGTTGGCACGTCCAACATGTTCCCGATGGGAACACCAACTTAGACGCGATTCACAAAGCCATTGAAGCGGCTAAAGCAGTTACCGATAAGCCCTCCTTAATTAAAGTCACCACCACCATTGGTTTCGGTTCCCCCAATAAAGCCAATACCCACGGTGTCCATGGTGCGGCGTTAGGTGCAGACGAAGTGAAAGCCACTCGTGAACATCTGGATTGGAAGTATTCCGAATTTGAGGTGCCCGAAGACGCCCTGAACCATTTCCACAAGGCAGTTGATCGCGGTGCTGAGTACGAAGAAGAGTGGAACAAACTCTTCACCCGTTATAAAGCCGAATACGCAGAAGAAGCTGCCGTATTGGAACGGATGGCTAGCGGTAAGTTGCCCGAAAACTGGGAGAAAGCCCTACCCGCCTACACCCCCCAGGATAAGAAAGATGCTACTCGGAATCAATCGGGCGCAACCCTCAACGCCATAGCTGGGGTATTACCGGAACTGATTGGCGGTTCGGCTGACTTAGCCCCGTCCAACAAAACCTTGCTGAAATCCTCCAAGGATTTCCAAAAAGGTGCCTATGAAAATCGCAACCTCCGCTTTGGGGTTCGCGAACATGGTATGGGAGCGATTTGTAATGGGATTGCCCTGCATAAGTCTGGCTTGATTCCCTATGGTGCCACATTCTTAGTCTTCACCGACTACATGCGGGCATCAATTCGCCTGTCTGCCCTATCCCATGCTGGGGTAATCTGGGTGATGACCCATGACTCCGTGGCTTTAGGGGAAGATGGTCCGACGCACCAACCGATTGAGCATATTCCCACCCTACGAGCGATTCCCGACTTAATCGTGATTCGTCCTGCGGATGGCAATGAAACCTCTGGTGCCTATAAGGTAGCGGTTGAGAAGGCAAAACCTGCCCAGGGTTTAGCAACACCTAGTCTATTAGCACTGTCTCGGCAAGGGCTACCTAACTTAGAGGGAAGTTCAATTGATGCTGTTGCCCAAGGTGCTTACATCCTATCGGATAGCGATGGCACACCAGACCTCATCTTAATTGGCACCGGTTCTGAAGTTCACATCTGCGTTGATGCAGCGGAAAAACTCCGGGGTGATGGCAAGAAAGTTCGCGTGGTTTCTATGCCAAGTTGGGAACTGTTTGAGGAACAAGATGAAAGCTATCGCGAATCCGTATTACCCAAAGCCGTAACCAAGCGGTTAGCGGTGGAAGCGGGTTCTAGCTTTGGCTGGTGTCGCTATGTTGGCGCTGAAGGTGACACGATTAGTATTGATCGTTTTGGCGCATCGGCTCCCGGTGGCGTTGCTTTAGAGAAGTTTGGCTACACGGTGGATAATATCGTGGCTAAGGCTAAGGCGCTTTAGGGATAGTAATTTCGTAGGGGTACGGCACTGCCGTGCCTTACAATCAGAAAGGCTCTCTATTTATAGGGAGCCTTTTTGGGTGTGGGAGCTATAATACCGAGCCTGGTAGTATAGCTCCCTTGTACTTCAGTTTGTAAAGACAGACCCCGTAGGAAGGGTTTTGCTGAACCGCCAGAGAACGTCTCTACGATGTTTTGGCTTGCCTAAGGTAGGCAGTTCATCTTTAATTTGGTAAGATAAGCTTACCATTGGTAATATACAAGTCCGTATCATGAATCCAGAGGATGTAAAAGAACAATTTATAGAAGTACTCACAGAAATCCAGACCGATAGCGGCTATGGAGAAACACCAATCTCAGGAACAACCTGTCCCATGACTGACCTGGAAGGGTTTGATAGTCTCCTGTGTATTGAGGCGATTAATATGCTAGCTGACAAGCTCAACGTGGAGATTCCCAGTAATCAGATTCACAAAATAGGTCTTTCACAGGACGGCAAGCAGTCGCTCACCATTGATCAGTCCGTTGAGGTAGTCTGTAAGATTGTCAACACAGGAGAGACTTAGGTATGAGTCATCAAGAACAGAAGAAGTCAATTATTGCAGCCCGCTTGCGTGAAGCTCGCAAGATGGCGGGACTTTCTCAAGCTCAAGTGGCTAAGATGCTTGGTCTTCATCGCCCTTCAATTACGGAAGCGGAAGCTGGAAATAGAAAGGTTTCTGCTGATGAGATCACAAAACTGGCTGAAATTTATGACGTAAGTGTGTCATGGTTACTTGGAGAGGGTGCAGACAAGCTTGATATCCATGACGACAAGATTCAGCTTGCCGCTAGAGAACTCCGAAAGCTTAAGCCAGATGATCTTGATCGACTTTTAACAATACTTGCTTCGATGCGTAGAGGGGGAGAAGTACTTTGAGGAATCAGACTTTGAGAAATCAGAGAAAGGTGTTGGCACAACAAGCCCAGCAAAAAGCCATCGATGTGCGGAGGAATGCAGGTTTTGACAACAAAAGTCCACTCTGCATTTACGGCTTGTGCGATAAACTTAATGTGAGGGTCAAGTTTGTTGACATCAGTATGGAGGGTATCTATCTCCGAGAAGCAGAGCCGATAATCTTGCTTTCTGCATTACGCCCTCTCCCCAGACGCATCTTTACCTGCGCTCACGAACTCGGTCATCACGTCTTTGGACATGGTTCAACTATCGATGAACTGATAGAAGAATCAGAAAGGTCTAAAGCTTTTCAACCAGAGGAGTTTTTAGCTAACTCATTTGCTGGATTTTTGCTCATGCCAGTTTTAGGCGTGCGGAAAGCATTTGTTTCGCGGGGATGGAATGCGGATTCAGCAACCCCAGAACAAGTTTTTACAGTTGCCTGTAGTTTTGGTGTTGGGTACGAAACCCTAATTACTCACATGGCTTACTCTCTCAAAATGCTCTCTTCTTCAAGGGCTAGTACGCTTCTCAAAACAAAGCCCAAGGCTATCCGTGAGAAGGTTCTGGGGCGTCTATCTACTGATCCGTTGATTATCGCTGACGAACACTGGTCAATGCCCACAATTGATGCCGAAGTTGGAAGTCTCCTTTTGCTTCCAACTGGTGCGGAAGCAGCAAATGATACTATCACCTTTGAAGAGAATCACCCGAAAGGACGCCTATTCAAGGCTAACCGTCCCGGCGTTGTGCGGGTTTATTGCCGTGACACCGGATGGGCTGTCTTTGTTCGTGTCTCGCGCTATCAGTTTATTGGTCTAAGTCAATATCGACATCTTGAGGAGGTGGAAGATGAGTAACAGTTCACCTCTTTTGATTGATGAACACAACCTTTCCCATGCTTGGGCAAAAGCATTTTTGCACATTATTAAGAATCCAGGTAAGGAAATTTCTCCTCTTGTGGTGAGCATCACAGGTTTTAATGATGGTATTCCAAATGAGGATATCGATATTCGACAATCGCTTGATAAGTGTCTTGCTGATAATGACGAGCAAAAAATCCACACGGTTGCTAATACGATTTTCCCTGATTCACTTTGGAGACGGTCTAAGTACCAGCGTCATGAATTGTTTGAACGGTATCTCAAGTTTCTTCCCAGGGCTAAAGCCATAAAACATTGTAAACATAAAAACAGGCGTGGTCTTTACTTTGAAAGACTTATTGCTTTCGGATCAGGCCCTTGTAATGGAAATCAACTTGAATACATTATTTCCGAGTACCAGGCACGTCCAGGAGTTAGGAGGACAATGTTTCAGGCGTCAATTTTTGACCCGGGAAGAGACCATGTTCGTAGCGCTCAGCTTCCTTTTCCCTGTCTGCAACACGTCAGCTTTGTTCCACAGGGAGAAACGCAAACCCTTACGATGAACGCTTTTTATGCTACCCAGCAGCTATTCAATAAAGCCTATGGGAATTACTTGGGACTATGTAGATTGGGAAATTTTATGGCTAAGGAAATGGGGCTAACGTTTAGCCGTATGAATTGCTTTGTTGGTGTAGCCAAACTGGATAACATTACCAAGACTTCAGATACTCTCGCTCCAGTCAAGGAGGCTTGTCGAGAAGCACTGTCTTCAAAGACAGACTAACCAGCAACGGACGGAACATAGTATGGCAGCTAAACAACCAATGCGGGGACAATTGAAAAGCGATCGCCAAAACAAACCTATTGATGAACAACTAAGTCTTGACTTAGGTAACTACGGTACACCCAAAATAAATGACAGTATAGATATTGCTGCATACTCCCACATTCTGCCTGCAAAACCCACCGTGGTTTTTGATACCTACTGGCGTTTCGCCGCAGAAAGGCAGAATATTTTTTTCAAAAAGTTTGTGGAAAAACCAATGCCTTGGACTAACGATCCAATCCTTTCCACCTTCAAATTTACCAATGCCTACCGAGCATCAGATCGCACCAGCCAATATCTGATCCGTCATGTTATCTACCGCGACGATCTCCCTCCAACTCCAGAGGAAGTATTTTTCAGAATCATTCTGTTTAAGATTTTTAATAAGATTGAAACATGGCAACTTTTAGAAAGTAAACTTGGCAATATTATCTACGCAGACTATTCTTTTAAACGCTATGACAAAATTCTTACCGAAGCCATAGAAAACAGTCAAAGAATCTATTCAGCCGCCTACATCATGCCTTCAGGAGGAAAAATACTTGGTCATACAAGAAAACACCGTAACCATCTCAAGTTGATTGAGCGGATGATGGTTGATGAACTGCCAAAGAAACTTGCAGATGCAGCAAATATGCACAGAGGATTTGACCTCTTGCGTGAATATCCTACTATCGGTGACTTTCTAGCATACCAGTTTATAACAGATGTCAATTACAGCGAAATTACGAATTTCGATGAAATGAGTTTCGTAGTTCCTGGTCCGGGTGCGCTTGATGGTATTCGGAAATGTTTTGCAGATCTGGGTGGTCTAAATGAGCCAGAAATAATCAAGTTCATGGCGGATATTCAAGAATTTGAGTTCGAGCGATTAGGTCTTGATTTTCAGTACCTCTTTGGACGAAAATTACAGTTAATTGATTGCCAAAATCTATTTTGCGAGGTTGATAAATATTCACGGATTAGGCATCCGGAAATTTCCGGAATATCAGGTCGAACTCGTATAAAGCAAAAGTATTCAGCTCGTAGAGAACCAATTGATTACTGGTATCCGCCTAAGTGGGGAATTAATCAAGCGATTAAAGAATACAGAGAATACAGAATAACCCAAGCGGCTACCCAAGCTAAATCAAAATCGAACTTCAAGGAGTGAATAATGGAGTTTCGCAGGTATCAAGAACAAGCATTGAAGAGCGATCGGATTCCTACCAATAGTGGAAACGAAATAATCGTACCTCTGTTGGGTTTGGTCGGTGAAGCAGGTTCACTGCTTACTGAATACAAGAAGTACCTCCGTGATGGAGACGCTCACAAATTATTCAAAGAGGGTATTGCAGAAGAATTAGGAGATTTGCTTTGGTATGTTGCCAACGTAGCCAGCAAATTTGATCTTGATTTAGGAGAAATTGCAGAAGGCAATCTTCAAAAGTGTCATGACCGTTGGGGATGGAGAGATTCAGAACATACAGATATTAACGCTATAGGATATATATTCGACAGGGACTTTCCAAAAGACGAATGTTTACCAAGTCAGTTTTCAGTAGAGATTACTGAGGTGAGCCATGATAACTCAGTGAAAATGCAAGCATTTGTCAACGAAAAACAGATTGGAAACAACCTCACCGACAACTCCTATGCTAATGATGGTTACCGCTTTCACGATGTTTTCCACCTCGCATACGTTGGGGTTTTAGGTTGGTCTCCGGTTACTCGTCAACTACTTGGATGTAAACGTAAAAGTAATCCTAAAGTTGATGAGGTTGAAGACGGTGGTCGCGCTAAGGCAATTGAAGAGGGTATATCAGCGCTTGTTTTCAGCTATGCCAAGGATCATAATTACTTGGAAGGAATTGCCGCACTTGATTACCAACTGCTCAAAACTATTAAAAATATGACTTCTCACCTAGAAGTTGATCGATGTTCGCTCGGTGATTGGGAAAAAGCCATTCTTATGGGCTACGATGTATGGCGTCAAGTAGAGAAAAATCGAGGGGGAGCAGTTATTGTCGATCTCGATATACGTTCCATAACTTATCAGCCACAGTGACAGCTTGACTCGTAAAAGAATGTTCAATTTTCAGGATTTATCACTCACTATTTGAAGCAACAGCGATCGCGCCTTGGACACTCAAGCGAATCTAGGATACCCTGAACTAAACGCCGTGGGCGATTTGACTTGAACCCAACCCCATACCCTCTCATCCCCATGTCACAGGAATTCCGCCAAATTGTCCCCACCCCTCCACCTGCTGCAGATAGTTTTGCCACCTACCAACTCGCTCAAGAGTTCCACAGAGAAACACAGTATCGTCAAGACTTCGCGTCCTACTGCCAATGGTATCGCCAAACCGCCAAACGTCACCAACAGGAACTCCAAAAAATGCAAGGCGACATCAACCTGTTTAGATGGTTCTGTCGCCGCTAATGAGTAATAATACACAGTCAACCATCAATGCTCATAAGTCAATATATTCAATCGTTGGCGAATTCTGCTTTCTCCCCGTGAGCAAATAACAATTCATTTGCCCCTTCCCTTTGACTTGAATCGGACCGCGATCGTCAAAATAATAGCGATGCTTGAGGCGCTTATAGGTGTCTTCCGTTACCTGAATACTCCCCGGTAAACCGTGGGATTCCATACGACTGGCAATATTTACTGTATCCCCCCACAAATCATAAATAAACTTTTTAATCCCAATAATCCCTGCAATCACGGGACCGGTGTGAATGCCAATGCGAATACTAAAGGATTTTCCGGTTTCTTGACAAAATTGCTCAATCACCCGTTGCATATCCAACGCCATATCCGCGATCGCCTCCGTGTGGTTGAGCATGGGCATCGGTAGCCCGCCCACCACCATATAGGCATCACCAATCGTCTTGATCTTTTCTAAATGGTGTTCCTCAACCAGTTGGTCAAACTCCGAGAAAATCACATTCAAAATCTCAACCAGTTCAATCGGTGAGGTGTGAGACGCCAACTCGGTAAACCCGACAATATCGGCAAAGAGTACCGTCACCTCATTAAAGTGATCCGCGATCGTTCGCTCTTCTCGCTTCAGACGATGGGCAATCGGTTCTGGCAAAACATTCAGTAGTAAGTGTTCGGATTTTGCGGTTTCCCGATCCAATGTTTTTAACGCAGAAGCAAACTGTCTGGCAATAATTACTGCCGCAATTAATGCGACCAACACAGCCGCCACTAATAATATCGTCGCCGTATAACTGGTATCATTAATCGTTCGACGCGCTCGATCCGCCTCCGCATCTGCCAAGTCGATTAATTTATCCGCTAGTGCCTGTGCCTGTTGATCAAAATTGCGAATTTTGTCCTGAATTTCATTATCGAGTCGAACGATATCTTCGGCAACCGATTGATAAGCATCGAGATATCTTAATGCCTGTCTCCGTTCCGTTTCATTAAATTTAGCACTGGCGTTAATTTGCTCACGTAACTGTTGTGCTGTTTTAGTCAGCAACTCCATTCGGGCAGGTTCACGAGTGGATAAATATTCCTTTTCATAGGACTGCATTTGATTAACTAATCCGAGAAACTCTTGCGCTTCTGCTAGTTCCAAGCGATTCCGCAATAGGGTTAAATTTTGTTCCAGTTGTTCGAGTACACCAACATTATCAATTCCCAAATTACTCACCAACCCCACCGTTTCCTGGAAACTGCGAGAATATTGCTCAACAATTTCCACATACTCCACCAAATCCGGATTACTCTGCCGTTTAAATATCCCCCCCTGTACCTGAGCTAGAAGCTCTTGCAGTTGGCTACTAATATCGATAACTTTTTCAATTTCTTGGCGGTGTTTGTCGCGAAATTCATTCAGATTGGTACTGGAAAAATTAATGCTGGGCCACCGTAAAAAGAAATCAATTTCCACGCGACGGGCATTGCGTAACGCGGCATCCATTTCAAACCCGCGTCGTTGAACTTCAATACTGGTCAGAAGCACCGCTTTGGTCTCATTACGCATTTGTCGCAGAGAGACAAAGCCTGTTATTGACACAATACCAATCAACAACAGCAGCGCAATAAATGCCAACGCAAACTTGGTGGTGATGCTAAGTTTGCGCCCACCTCCAGTCAGGCGCTTCCATATCTTCATAATCCGTTCTTATTTAGTCCTTCGTCATTTGTCCTTAGTCCTAAAGCGCCTTTCGATAACCAATGACCAATGAGCCAGCAATCAAGTTTTGACCCTTCACAACGCTTTTCGAGCATGGTTTGTAGGGGCGGGTTTCACTACTATCGTTTGTTGTCATCCGGATGTAACTAAACCCGCCCCCATCTCCCCCACCATCCTATGCAACGTCAGATTAATAATCCCCCCCAGAACCATAGCGCCATGCATCCAACCAACGGTGGTAATAGTATTGGGGGGTTGGGGGTAATTGATGTACGGGTTTGCTCATGAATTGTCCTAATGGATATAAGCCACTGTAGACACCCAGATTTATGTAATGCACCATCCAATCTAACAGGGTGGTTAACCCAACTTGGGGAATCACAGGCGTCACCAGTCCCGGTTTGGTTAGGGAAATCAGTGTTAAGGTTTGGAATAATCCAGAAAACTGCACCACATCTTGCAGGAAAGGACGCAGTACGTCATCCCCCAACTGTGCCATTGTTTGAAAAACGCCACTCAGCAACGCATTGATTTGATTGGGGGGTATATTTTGCTCAACGCCCACACTCATCGCCCGTTGAAACATCCAGGTAACGGCAATATTCGGCTGATAGGGTTGCAGTAGATTCAAGGCGTCTTGAGTCAAAATGTCGCCGCTAAGGGCTTCCTGGATGCCTTCTGTTAAACGTTTGAGGTGACGTACCATCGAACCAAATCCGCCAAAACTGACGGGAGATTGAGCGCCACTGCTATCACCCACGGGCAAAATTCGATTCCAGGGCATTCTGATGGGACTGTCTTTGTAGGATGGGAAAAAGCCAAATAACACTCGTTTAAAATCAAGTTGCGACAGTTCCACCCCTTGATAGTCGGGCAATAGCCGGAAGTATTCCTCCATAAAAAACCCCAAGCTGGGGCGTTGGGGATGGGCGTCGAGATAGCTGAATAAATAGGTGGTTCTGCCATCTCTGGCGGGAAAGGCTTCCCAAAAGTATTGACACTGATTCTGAATGGGTGTAAAAGAGACAATTAAATCTCCTGTATCATTCTGGGTAAAGCCTTGAGCGCAACTACCCACAACCAGACAAACGCCTTCCGGTTTTTCCCCCTGTCGCACTTGTTTAACAATGGGAGAAAAGTTCCCCATCGCATCAATCAGTAACCGGGTGTTTAACCCACCCGCCGCCTCGACGCGCACCCCATCAGGATGAATCACCGCCCCCTCGAATGCCGTTTTTTCTAAAAGCTGACCCCCAGCTTCGAGAAACTTGGACTTGAGGGTATCCAGGAGGAAAACCGGGTCAACGCCAATATTCAGGACATCCCGCACCCAGACATCTTCTCCCCCCAAAAAACTCACCCGACCTGGGTTATACTCAGATGCGATCGCGTCCTCTAATTCTTCTGGTGATAACAGGTCAAGTTCCAGGAATACCTCAAGTTCTGGGCGGGAAATATTCCACTCTTGATCCCTCCCCCGCAAAATTCCCCGTTCCAATAGGGCGACACGCCAGCCTCGCTTTTGCAACGCAGCACCCAGGAAAATACCTAAGGTACCACCACAGATAACGATATCCCAATCGACGGTTCCCAAGGTTTCTGTTGATTCCTTAACCACCTGAGGAATCGGTGTGGTACCGTCTCGCAACGCTTGCCAGAATTGGTCAGCCTTCCGCAAGCCTGCCAAGACATCTCCCGGTAGTTGGGAAAGAATGTGTTCAGTTTGACTCATGACTCTCTCGTTTGGCACAGATGCTCCCTCTACATCCTAATCTGCGAGGCGTTAAACCCGCATTTCTCACGAAAGGCGCGATTGCGAATAGCAGAAACCTTACCAGACAAGGATTTAAGCCCATTTATTCACCCCCAGTTGCACAGAACAGTGTGTTGCGCCTTCAAGCCTCTGAATAATCATTTTTCTCAACCT
>NZ_JAVKEA010000028.1:0-8959 GCF_040221695.1 Coleofasciculus sp. E2-BRE-01
GCCCAGTTAGTGGATTATGCGATCGCACCGCAGATGTAGTTATCAGTTATCAGCAGATGGGGAACACCTCGACTTACTTCGGCTTCGCTCAGTAACACGCTCGGTGTGTCAGATGGGGGAGATTGTGTAGGGGCGGGTTTCACTACTATCGTTTGAAATGGTGCGTTACGCTGCGCTAACGCACCCTACACTCGCCCCGACTTCACGTAATGACAAATGACCAATGACAAATGACAAATGACGAATGACACAATATAATTTTACAGTTATCGGTGGTGGAATTGTTGGCTTGTCTACGGCTTTAGCAATCGGACAACGCTACCCTGACTGTAAGATTTTAGTCCTGGAAAAAGAGAACCGTTGGGCATATCATCAGACGGGCAATAATAGTGGTGTTATTCATTCCGGGATTTATTATAAACCAGGCAGTTTTAAAGCAAAGTTTGCCCGTGAAGGGAATCTGTCTATGGTCAAATTTTGTCAGGAACATGGGATTCCTCATGACGTTTGTGGCAAAGTGATTGTGGCGACAGAACCTGAGGAATTACCGTTGCTGGATAGTCTCTATCAACGGGGATTAGAAAATGGGTTAACAGTGAAGCGAATTAGTCCGGAAGAGGTGGCAGAAATTGAACCTCATGTCCGTTCTGTGGGTGGAATTCGGGTGGCGGCGACGGGGATTGTCGATTATCGGCAAGTGTGTGAAAAGTATGTGGAATTAATTAGCGCCCAAGGGGGAGAACTGCGATTAAATACCACGGTGCAAAATCTGCGGGAAACGTCTGACGGTTTAGTCGTCGAAACCAATCAAGGAGAATTTGAAACGGGGATGGCGATTAACTGTGGTGGATTGCAGAGCGATCGCGTGGTGAAATTGGGTCAGATGCAGCCTCCAGCTAAGATTATACCGTTTCGGGGGGAATATTACGAATTGAAGCCGGAGAAGCGATATCTGGTGAAACATCTGATTTATCCGGTTCCGAATCCGAATTTCCCATTCTTAGGCGTCCATTTTACCCGAATGATTGATGGTGGGATTCATGCGGGTCCGAATGCGGTGCTGAGTTTTAAGCGGGAAGGGTATAAAAAGACGGATTTTGACTGGGGAGATTTGGTAGAAATTATCACGTTTCCAGGGTGTTGGAAATTGGCACAAAGCTATTGGAAAATCGGTGTGGACGAAATCATTCGTTCCTTTAGTAAAGCCGCATTTGTTCGCAGTTTGCAACGGCTAATTCCGGAGATTCAATCCGATGATTTAATGCCCACTCATGCAGGCGTTCGCGCCCAAGCGTTGATGGAGAATGGTCAATTAGTGGATGATTTTCTGATTGTCGAAGGACATAAAACGCTGCATGTCTGTAATGCGCCCTCTCCAGCGGCTACCGCTTCCCTAGAAATTGGACGTGCGATCGCAAATCGGGTTGAAGGTTAATATCGTTTTCATTTAGATACTCATCACCAAGACATCAAGGGCGTTTACTTCCCATTCTTGAAGGCTTTTTCCGCCAATAATTTTTAAACATTTGGTTACCTAATGGTGAAGTCTCGAACAGTAAAAATACATACCAAGCGATGACACTCATAACCAGATGTTCGCCACCATCTTCCACAAGAGCGATAAAGTCCTCTAAAATTTCTATAGATAAAGCTCGGCTCATAATATGTAGCATATCCATGACAATTCCAAAGAACGCCAATATGAATAGCAGACCAATCATATACCTTGATGATTGCCTAGCAATAGAATCACTGAGTCGATAGCCAATAGCGATTAAAAGCAGAAAAAATAAACTGGCTACAATTGATATTGCCAATTCACCTAAATCTTCCGGTCGCAAGTTAAATAGGCTAGGAAAGTCTAGCTGTTTACTAATATAATTTCCTCCGGTTTCATGGATTTCCAGAAAATCATCGAGTAACAGGTATACAAACAGAAGAGACCACGCCAGATAGAGAAAAGTATGTTTTTTTATAGCTAAACGCAAAAATAAAAGCGCAACCCAGTAGGCTTTTACATATTGAAAAACCTCAGGATATCCCCTATCTTTTGAAATGGAAAAAGATGTATCAGAAATTAATTCAGTTGTTTTGTAAATAATATGCAAAGCAATAAAAAGTAAATCAGTGGCGATAAGCAAGTATAAAAGCCGATTTGACCAGTTTTCTAAATTAATTTTCATTATGACACCCTAGCCTTTGAATGGTTAATTATATCAAATTCAGTACCCGATCCTACCCAGACCAATTGATCTGTAGGGGCGACCCGCCCTATTCAATTCACATCACCCAACCCTTAATTTTATCGGGTCGCCCTGTATCAAGTATTGAGAATTATTTGACACCACCTACCTTTGGACAAGGGCAAGTCGAGATAGGTTAATTCTCACACTGTCTACGATGTGCAGCGACTCGCCCCTACCACGGCGATAATCCCAAAAATGGCGATAATCCCGACAATTCCAGAGAAACACCCCTGACATTGACACCCCTGTAGGGGCGACCCGCCGCATACAATTAACAACACCCAACCCTTAATTTTATCGGGTCGCCCTGTATCAAGTATTGAGAATTATTTGACACTGCCTACCTTTGGACAAGGGCGAGTCGAGATAGGTTAATTCTGACACCGCCTACGATGTGCAGCGACTCGCCCCTACAGAAGGAAACTTAACAAAATTTAGGGCTAAAGCCCTTACTACGAACAGGCTAAAGCCCTTACTACGAACGAAGGAATGAAATGAATGCTTATGTCACTAAATACCGCTTCAGAAAACTTTCTAGAGATTCCATTTGCAAATTGTAGACCGACTCAATCTCTGCAATTTGTTCTGTCGTACAGAAAAACTCATTCGTGATTAAGGTTCGCAGTGTATTTAACCCATTGCTAATTTTGGGATTAACCAACTCTAACGCCGTTTTTACCCCATCAAAGACAAATAAGGGCGGATTGATAATAATTGGGTCTCGATTAAAGACACGACCAAAAATCTGAGGGATATCTTCCCGTTTGAGAATATCGGGTCCTCCTACCGGAAAAATTTGATTGTGTGCGGCTTCAATGCTAATCGAATCAACGGCAATTTTTGCTAAATCATCGGTACTCACAATAGACGAGCGATGTTTGGGATTCCCGTTGAGCAGATAAACCCCAGTTTGGCGAAATTGTTCCGCTAATGGTAAAAGATTGGAGGCAAAACCAGAGGGGCGAAGAATCGTATAGGTGATATTACTCCCTTGTAAATACTTTTCCGTGGCTCGTTTCGCCTTAAACACGGGTGCATTTTCATATTCTCGTTCTGCACCTAACACCGAAATATAGACAAACTGTTTAATTCCCAGCACCTTTGCCTGATCAATCAGTTCTCGATTGGCGCGATAATCGATGGCTTGAGCATCACCTGCGGAACCATGGGCGCTAATAATATAATCAACTCCCTGACAGGCTTTTTCGATGTCTCTATCGTCGCTCAAATCACCAACAAATATCTCTGCGCCTCGGTTTTCTAATTCCTTGTAATTTGACGATAACCGGACAAATGCCCGCACAGGTAATTCCCGTTCCCGTAATACCCGAACAATCCGGCGTCCTAATCCTCCAGTAGCGCCTGTGACTAAATACATAAAAACCTCTTTTGCTTATTTTATGGGTTAACATAAAGGGCGACCCGATCAAATTGAGTGGATTGGAGTTGTTCATTGATGCAAGCGGGTCGCCCCTACAGATTTCCCCTTTTTGCCATTTATAACCCGCGATCGCACGAGAATCTCCTAACTCTCAAACTCAACAATCACTGGTGCATGATCGCTCGGTTTCTCCAGGGTTCTGGGTTCTACATCAATCCTACAACTGGTTGCGGCTTCATAGAGCTTCGGCGTGAGATAATGATGGTCAATCCGCCAACCCCGGTTGCGGCTAAACCCACCATGGCGATAATCCCACCAACTAAAATGACCCCCGTCTTGAGTAAACTTGCGAAACGCATCCCCTAAGCCTAGCGCCAACACCTCCTCTAAGGCTTGGCGTTCTGCTGGTGATGCCATGATATGCTTGTCTTTATTCTGGGGATTATGAATATCTCGGTCATCGGGCGCAATGTTAAAGTCCCCACAGATACAGAGTTCATGGGATTGAGTGTCTAAGAGCGATCGCACATATTCCCGTAACAGTTTTAACCAGCGCAATTTATACTCATACTTCTCACTTCCCACCTCAGCACCATTGGGAACATAGAGATTAATAATTCGGACGCCATCCAGGATACCTGTAATCACCCGCTTCTGCCCGTCTAATTCTCCCACATCTTCTGGCGTCAACACCCCCGTAAACCCCATACTTACCGCTTCTAAAGGCTTACGGCTAAACAGTGCCACCCCGTTATAGGATTTTTGCCCGGACACATAGAGATGATAGCCTAAGTCTTCAAAGGGCGATCGCGGAAATTGCTCATCAACGACTTTGGTTTCCTGCAAACACAGCACATCCACAGGATTGTCTGTTAACCACTGACAGACATGATCTTGGCGGGTGCGAATTGAGTTAACATTCCAGGTTGCGATTTTCATATTAATTCTATAATCTTTTCAATTTTACGGCTTTTGTCTCTCCTTGACAGACCCAAGCCCCCCAGAAGTAAGAATGGGCGAGGGGTTGATCGGTTTCACTCAATTGTCGAGTTTGGGGTAGTAAATTCTCTAATTCCGCTAAGATGCTACACCCTAATTCAGATTCCTGTAACTGTTTAACTGTAATTGTGCGAATATAATCTTGAGCCTCTTTTAATGCCACACGTCGTCCTATACCCTGACGCAGATTGGATAAGAAGCGATTCATCAACAAAGCCGTGGCGCGATCGGGAACTGACCAAAGGCTCATGATTAAGGTTTTGGTTCCGGCTATGGCAAAGGCGCGACGCAAGCCGAAAACCCCTTCTCCCAGTTTGACATCCCCGATTCCAGTTTGGCAGGCGGAGAGGATAGCGAGTTCGGTTTCCCACAGATCAAGGGCGGCGATATCTTGGGCGAATACCATGCCTTTTTCAGCGGCGGCGGGTAAGGGTTTGCCTTCTAGCCAACGGTTCGCGCCCGCAAAGGCGAGGGCGGAACGTAACATTGGGTCTTCGGGATGGGAGGTTGAGGGGGTTTGGGGGGATTGAATGATTGCCTTAATTTGGGGAATGAGGGTTCGCAACTTGTGAGCAGGATTGGGGTTTCCTTGTTTGGTGAGGAGGGTGGCGACTGTTTCGATTTCCTCCAGTAATGTCTCGTTGAGCAGCTTGTGGTTATGGTATAAGATAGTCGCTTCTTGTCCATTGGGGCAAGTGAGTAGGGCTAAGATTAAATTGTCATAGTCTGGCTGTTGCATGGATTTGGAGAAATAGCCGTGGGTGGCGATTAATAGGAGTTCTGGGGATTGGCAATGGGTGAGGTGAGAGGCGAGGGCGTCTTTGCCAAAGTAGGGGGGGATGTTGAGGAGTTTGGCGATGCTTGCTCCCAGGCGGCGGGTGCCTTCGGCGCGTTGGAATCGGGCATTGGTTAGGGTTTGCAGGAGAGTGGCGATTGAGTTCTGCTCATTAGGGGAGACAGAGGGCGGGTTTTGTTGAGAGGTTGGCGGTGTTGAGGCTATGTTATCGGCTAAACCCGCCCCTACAGGTGTTTCGATGGCTAGGTTATCGGTTAAACCCGCTTCTACAGGTGCTACGAGGTCAAAATCGGGGTCAGCAATAATTAAGGGGGGAGAGGATGAGCGATTGGTTTGAATTTTAGAGCGCAAGATATCTCGCCCACCGCTCAGATAACTGATGGCGTACTCGTCTCTTAGTAGGGTTACTCCTGTCTCATCACTGGGGAGAAGGTCAAAGGGTAACAGGTTTAAATCCCCATCGGGGGCGAGGAATAGGGGTTGGTTGGGCTGCAAGTCGGGGCGAAGGGGGGCAAAAATTCGATGCTGTAATTCTATGCCGTTGATGGGTTGGGGTTGTTCGTTTTCCTCTTCTTCCTCGTCATCTCCTCCCATGTCTAAAGATTGCAACGCTTTTACACCGTCAGAGACATCGCGGCGAAAGTCCTGTATCAGTTGGTCAATTTCTTGGGCTGCGCCTAAGTATCGCATCTGTACGTTATCGGGTTGTCCAGCAGGTAGGATAAATGCTAGATAACGGGCGGGTTTAACTTGAGAAGTGTGAAAATCAAAGACATTAAAACAGACAAACTCGATTAAACTGCTACCTTCAGGTAGTGCTAAGGCGACGGTGTGACAGTCAATTTGTTGGTCTTGGAGTTGGATTTCTGGGACTTGGGCGGTCAGTTGTTTCTGTAGTTGGTTCTGTTCCCTTTGCAGTTGGGGAATCAGGTCAGGTCGAGGTTCGTGATAGATATAGTGGATAATCTGGTCGCTGAGTTGTCGCAGTTTCGTAAACTCCGATTGCAGATGGGGATAACGCCCACTATGGATGGCTTGATTGAGGGCGGCGGAAGCGGCGGCGGTGAGGCATTTGCGCTGGAGGATTAAATCGAGTGCGGCTTGGATGGCGTGGGGAGAGTTGGGGAAATACTTATAGATGAGAGAGAGGAATCTATCAAAATTATATCTGACAGTTTGCAGGAAGGTAAGGCGATCGCTTTCCGAACTGTAGGTAAAGGCTTGGTAAATTAAACGGTTCTCGATTGCCATTGCCTGTTTCATGTAGTCTAGCGCTTGATCATAGCGCTGGGTGGCAGCGAATAATAGGGCTAAATTATTGAGATTTATGGGAATATCAGGATGGTCATCGGCAAACAGGCGCTGAAACATTGCCAACGCTTGTTGAGACAAAGGTTCTGCTTTCCATAGTTTTCCCTGGGAGCGGTAGAGATAAGCTAAATTATCCAGATTTATAGCAATCTGAGGATGGTCATCGGCAAACAGACGCTGATTCATTGCTAGGGCTTGCTGATACAAGGGTTCAGCTTCCCCTAGTCTTCCCTGGGATTGGTAGGAATAAGCTAAATTATTGAGATTTATGGCAATATCAGGATGGTCACCAGCAAACAGGCGCTGTCTCATTGCCAACGCTTGCTGTAACAGGGTTTCCACTTCCCCTAGTTTTCCCTGAGATTGGTAAATAGAAGCGAAATTATGCAGACTTTGTGCCACATCAGGATGGTCATCAGTAAATAATCGCTGACTCATTGCCAACGCTTGCTGAGACAAAGGTTCGGCTTCGGCTAGTTTTCCCTGGGATTTGTAAAGTACGGCTAAATTATTCAGACTGGAAGCCACATCAGGATGGTCACCAGCAAACAGGCGCTGTCTCATTACCAGGGCTTGCTTTAACAAAGGTTCGGCTTCGGCTAATTTTCCCTGGGATTGGTAAAGTCCGGCTAAATTATTCAGACTTGAAGCGACATAAGGATGGTCATCGGCAAATAAGCGCTGTGTCATTGCCAGGGCTTGCTGATACAAGGTTTCGGCTGCTGCTAGTTTTCCCTGAGCATGGTAAAGATAAGCTAAATTATTCAGACTTTGTGCCACATCAGGATGGTCATCTCCCCACAGTTGTTGGGCTAATGCCAATCGTGCTTCAGCTAGACTCACTGCTTGAGTATACTGACCTTGATTATAGAGTTGGAAAACTTGCTGATTTAGTTGTCTACAGCGTAATATCTGCTTGAGTCTCACGAATCTTATTACTAATGTTCGCAATCTATTCAAAACTCTCATTGTCTACTCTTTTTAATGATGTGATTGATTCTTCTAGTTTCCCGATTTCAATTTCCGTAGTTGTCGAGTGTGTTAGTGAAGGGTAACGTATCCTTAAAGGCTTTGGTGGGTTACGGCGGATTGTTCCGTTTCAGGTTATGTGCCATAGTTTTGTTCCCGCCTAACCCACCCTACCGATACCGAGACTTAGGAGTGTTTGAATTAGATTCAAATAGTCTTGAATTCGTTGTTTGTCCATGGTTAATAATTGTGTAGGGGCGCAAGGCTTGCGCCCTGTTTTTCGATGTGTTTGTGAAGGGTAACTTATCCCTTAAAGGCTTTGGTGGGTTACGGCGGATTGTTCCGTTTCAGGTTATTTTCAATAGTTTTGTTCCCGCCTAACCCACCCTACCGAGACTATCTTGCTCCCCTCTCCCGGCGTGGGAGCGGGGGTGGGGTTGAGGGGTTTAGTTTAAGATGACACGGACAACCCAACCTCAATTACACCGTCACCTGATACGCCATCCGCCACAGTTGGGAGTCGCGGTCATCCTTTAAATAGTCCAATAACCCTGTTAAATGCCCTTCCTGCAATTGTAATAAAGGTTCACCTGGTTTCGGTAACCAGTCTAACTCTGGTAAATTCCGGGTAATGACGGCTACGATTTCCTCCCAACCTGTCGAACCCGTTAACTTAAAATACCGATGACGAGAACTGGCTAAGGGTAACGTTATTCTTCCTCCTGAATGTCGCCATTCTGGTGCAAATCCAGAGGGAGATAAACACCAGAGTTTCCCCGATGTGCCTTTTTCCAATAGGAGTAAATAGCCCGCCTGTTCCAGATTGACGTCTAAGCGAATTTTACTTTTTAACGGAATCAATATTGGGGCAGTTTCGTCAATTTCCGCCTCTCCCATCTCTAAATATGACAGCCGTTTCGGATTTAATGAGACAGGCTGCAATTTATCATTGAGCAATATCGGCTGCATTTTATTGGTTGGCTTGGCTTGTCCCCAAAGTTCCCGCCAAAGTTGGTTACAGGTGAGGGGAATTATACGGCGCTGTTTCACCCATTCTGGATACAATACCTCACGTAAATAGCGCTTGGCTATTTTCCACTTTCCCTTGGTGATTCCCTGGTAAGCTGTTCGGCATTTAAATAGGGTATAATTAAAATAGGAAATCCGAAAAACGAAAAAAATATGCCAGCCAAAAATTATTTGAAACCCGCTCAAAAAGAAAAATTACAAGTTGCTCTAAAAACCGAGAAAAATGCA